>JAJFFB010000009.1 GCA_021776925.1 Planctomycetota bacterium
GCGCCGCTACTGGCAGGCGCTGCACCTGATGGAGGTCGAGGACCGCCCCGGCCCTGCCGCCGATGCCTTGCTCGAACTCGCCAACGACGAGGCGCTCAACCGCCTGCGCGGCCAGTCCGCCTATCTGATGGCGCAGGCCTATCGCGCGCTGATGCTCGCCGGCCGCCCCGCCGACGCCGCCGCCCTGATGCCCAACATCCGCCGCGACTCGGTCGGCACCGAATTCGAAGACCCGGTGCGCGAAATCCTGCGCACCGCCCGCCCCGCCCCCCAAGAAGAACTCGACCCCGACTTTCTCGAAATGATCCGCGGGGTTTTGTCTGAGAAAAGGCCTTCCATCGATGTGAGTCTCTATGGCAAGAAGGTCCTGCCGTACTGCTTGGTCCTGCTCGGAAAAGAGGACAAGGGCGATGCCTCGTTGGTGCAAATCAATGCCATGGAGATCATACGTAGGCAGGGGGACCGTGCAATATTGGAGCGTCTATTAGAAACGGTCAAACTTGCTGATTCAAGTTGGCTCAATTCCGTTCGTATTGGTGGGTTTGACACTCGAAATTTGCAGAGTCTGAGAAAAAATTGGGAGTGGTTTCTTATTGAGGTAAGCAGAGATGACCGAATTAGCGTGGCTCGGCTTGTCATTCCAGCATTACTTTACTTAGCTGGGGAGGAGTCTTCAGCAAGCTCAATGCGGTTGACAGAAATTTGGGAGTCTGAGGAAGACACTCTCGCGGTCGAAGCTGCCTTGCAATTGGCTAGGCTGGGGCAAAACCTTCAGTCTATTTCAGACAGAGGCTTCCTTTTTCGAATCGCGGCGATTTCACCACAGCGAGCGGTCGCTGCCCATGCACGAGAGGCGATGGTTATTGCAGGCATGCATCGACAATTGACCCAATTTACGGATACTGGAGATCTGAAAGACCTCTCCAGGTTGGCCAGGTCGCGAGTAACCACTGCAAACTTAACCAACGTCGGGCTTCCATCCGGTGGATACAAGTATGGGCCTTCTCTGGATCTGTTGCCAGAAGACGAGGGGTTTCCTCGACCTGAGAATGGCAAATGGGTTGCTGCAGGTCGGCGGCCGGATGATGTCACTTTTGAAGATGTAGCTCCCATGTTGATGTCAGAGCACGAATTCCTTCGCGGAGCTGCAGTTGTGGCTTGTATTCAACATAAACTTTGGGATGGTCTTCATGAGGCATTGAGTGGTGGCAAGGCCGAACTCCCTGTGAGCTTCCCGCAGCTTCTTGCAAATAATTACCCGGATTGGATCAATGAACATTTGGTCAAGTTGGCTGAAAGTGACAATATGGACGCCACTCTTGCGGCTAGGGTTTTAAGCCGAAACCCTGGAGTACTGACCTGGCCACAGATCCAAACATTGGCAAGGCATGTGGACGTTTCGGAACTGGTAGGAAGAATGAGTAAATCTTGGGGCCAAGACCCTGAGACACGGCCTTGGCTTTCTGAGGCTTGGAAACTTCCTGATCTGAGACCAAATATTCTACGCAACCTGACACGTGAGGTGGCTGCCGCCAATCCTATGGATCTTGGGGTCATTCGCGACATCATGGAGGATTCTCGCCTTGATCATGAGCAGCGTGAAAACCTCTTTCCGTGGATATTGAATTATGGTTTTGAGGAATTGGGGCGACGATTAGACCTCGGACGCGCCTTCAATCAGAGCGAAGCCCTTTTCCTTAAGTGGGCCTTCAGTCAGGTAAAAGCCCGCGTGGATCATCCTGATGGATGGCGGATGAATTCGGGAGGTCTGTCCAAGGTCGTGGGCGATCAATTGAAAGCCAATCAACCAGAAATGGTCGAAGCTGTGGAAGGGTTTATGAGTGATCCCGGAATGGTGGAATGGTTTGGCAAACAAATGTTCGAGCTCGGCCCCGAATGGACACCAAAAATGGTGGCGCGCGCCATTGAATTTCAAGCAGCCCTGCCATCCAGGGAAAAAAATGGAATCGAGTTGGCTAAATCAAGACCGGAGGCAGCGGTTTTGCTTCTAAAGCACTCTCCCCTCAAACTTCAACACGGCGTCCTGCTGGGTTTTTCCCAAGACAAAGTGCTGCCAAAGAGCTTCAAATCGGTTGCAATCGACTTACTTGGCGACCCGGACCTTGCTTCAAGAACTGCCGATGTTTTGAGCTGGCATGAAGAGAGTGATGCTTATGCCAGTGAAATCATTGCTGCCATTCAGGTGAAAGGTCTGGTGAATCTCCCACTCCTCATTCGTGCAATGGGGCGCATGCAACTAGAGGAGTTTATCCCCGTCTTCATTGAGGCCTTGTCTGACCGCGACGGAGCAGTGGCTTCGGAAGCAGCCGCGGCCCTCAACCGCATCAAACGTGAGCGCGAGGAACGGCTGGCGTGGTTGGCGTGGCAGCGGTCGGGGGGTGAGGGGGGGCCGATTGATTCGTTGTTGAAGAAGCTTGGGCATGCGGATGCGGAGGTGCGGCTGGCGGCGATTGCTTCGTTGGGGACGATGGGGGCGAAGGAGGCGTTGCCGGTGCTGGTTGAGTTGATGACCAGCGAGGATGCGGCGATGAAGGCTGCGGCCGCCTTGGCGGTCAAGCAGATCAACGCCGTGGGGAATGATGCGGAGGGCGGCGGCGGGGAGTGAGCCCGCCGCCGCATGGGGGGGGCACGCCGAGCTATTGCACCAGGATCAGGCGCGGGCGGGTCAGTCTGGGGGTGGTGGCGGCGTCGACCGCGCCTTGCACCCAGATGTGGGTGCCGCGCAGGGCGGGGTTCGGCGGGATCAGGGCGGTGTCGCCGATGGATCCGCTGCCGGTGGTGCGCAGCACCGCGCCCGGGCCGATTTCGACGTCGATGCCGTGGAACAACTGGCCCTGGTCGCTGCGCGCGCTGGCCAGGGCCAGCAGGCCCGGACCGGTGAGGGTGACGGTCACGCTAGCCCCGGGGAGCGGGGTGGTGAGGTCGATGTTGAGGTCGCCGGCGTAACTATTGCCGGGCACTGGATCCGGTAGCTGGTCGAAGACGATCACTTCTTCGGTGGCCTGGCTGGTGACGTAGAGCTTGCCGTGGGCGAAGACCGCGTCGTTGGGCTGGCCGTAGCCGCGCCCGACCTGGCCGACGTTGATGCTAGAAAGCTCACGCTCATTGAGCAGGTCGACGAAGGTCAGGCGGTTGAAGGCCAGGTCGCAGGCGATCAGCACCTCGCCGCTCGGATCCAGCGCCAGGCCGTGCGCGCCGCTGGCGTTGCTCAACGGCAGGCTGCGATCGAGGCTGCCGTCGGCATGCAGAAGGTAGAGGCGGCCGTCGAAGGACAGACCGCCGCAGGCGAGGCGTCCGTCGTTCAGGGCGAGCAGTTCCTGCGTGCCGGGAAAGGCGAAGTCGCCGCGGTCCGGAACCAGCAAGGTTGTGGAAGGTGGGTGGAAGCCATTACCGCCGCCGCCGCCACCGCCGCCGCCGCCACCGCCGCCGCCGCCACCGTCGGGCGCAAAGCGCGCGAATCCTGCTTCGGAGCCCGAGAAGCCGGGGCTGAACAGCGTCGTTCCGGTGAACAGCGCAGCGCCACTCCAGGCCATGCGGCTGCCGCCGGTGGAAGGCACGTTCAAGCCCGCAGCAAGGTCGAGGCTCAGGCTGTTGAGGTCGATGGCGTAGATCTCGCCCGAACCATCTACCGTGCTGACGTAGAAACGCGCACCATCCGGCGACGCGGTGATGCCGAAGGGAAAGCAGGTGCCGAGGGCGAAGGGGTCCGGCAGCAGCACCGTCGCGACGACGTTGTGGCCGGCGTCCCACAGCGTCACGCTGCCGTCGTTCGAATTGGTCACCGCGCCGAAACGCAGTTGACCCAGCGCGTCATAGGCAAAGGCGATGTCTTCGGGGAAGTAGCCACACACGATCTCGGCAACGATGGTGTCGCTGACTGGATCGATCACCACCACCGCGTTGTTGGGGTCGCTGAAGGACCCGGCCACCGCCACGTAGATGCGGTCGCCGCTGGCCTCGTAGGCGATGCCGAAGGGCCGCGCGGTGCCGCCGTCGCCGCGGCCGCTGAGGCTGATGTCGTGGGAGAACTGCTGGGCGGAGGAGGCCGCCGCCAGCAGCAAAAGGGCCGCACAGGCCCGCAAGGAATTGCAAGTCGTCATGGTTTCCTGCCGAGGATCTCGCTCGGTCTCGAGGTAGGCCTGGAGCTGCATGCGCAGTCCTCCGGCCACAAGGAACCAGGACGCTCGGGCTGTTTTCCGGCTTGGGTGCGGTGGCGCTGCCCGCGTATGCGGCGGCACTGCCAGGCACCTTCACGGTGGCGGACCCGCGGGAGAATCTCACTCCGCTTGCCAGTCACCGGCGTCGAGGCTGGGAAAGAACGCGGCGATCCTAGCGCGGCGCCGCGGGCCATCCCAGCCCCGAAAAGCAGTGCCCGGCACGGTCAGCTAACTCAAGGCAGGAAGGTCACCGGCAGCGCCACCGAGCTGTACTCCCACTGTCCCCACGGCAGCCGGCAGATGGCGGCGAAGTAGAAGGTCGAGTTGAGCACCCCGGGCGGGATCGCGCCGGCGGGCACGCTGAGCCGGGCGGTGGCGTCGCCCTGGTTGTCGAGCAGTCCGGTCGGGTCGGTGAAGCCGGGTTGGTAGTTGCCCAGGTAGGTGTTGACCAGGTTGACGTCGTAACCCAGCGGTACCGGCAGCCCCTGGATCGAGGTCGGCCCGGTTCCGGCGCCGGAGTAGAGCAGCTGGTACCAGTAGAAGCGGGCTTCGGCGGGGAAGTCGAGGTCGAACAGCACGGTGCCGCCGCTGGAATTGGTCAGCGTGTCGGCGCTCGCGCTCATCTGCGGCACGATCTCGCTCGAATAGAGCGCCGCCCGTCCTTCCGGCTGGAACATCGACAACCACTCGAAGCGCGGCGCGGCGAGGTCGCCGAGTCCATCGTTGTTGACGTCGCCGGCGAAACGCAAGAAGGCGCCGAGGACCTGGTTGGTGTCCGCGCCCTCCTGATACAGCACCTTCTCCCCGCTGGTTCCGGAGAAGGCATAGAAGGCTCCGCGATTGGTCACCCCATCGGTGGAAACCGTGGGCGCACCGACCAGAATGTCAGCCACCCCGTCGTCGTCGACGTCGCCGGCGTCGATCGAATAACCGAACAGATCGAACTTTCCTTCGCCGGTCCAGAACAGGAAGTCCTCACCGGTGGCCCCGGAGTACAGAGTGACCATGCCACTTTTGAAGGTGCCGGTCAACAGGTCTGCAAAGGGGGCACCGACCAGGAGGTCGGGAACCAGATCGCCGTCCAAATCACCCGGAGAGGCCAGGCTGGAACCAAAATAATCATCATCTTCCTCGCCTTCGAGAATGGTGATCACGCTGCCGTCGGCGCCCGATATCACGAAGACCCTGCCAGGATTGAAGTAGAAGGTGGTCGGCGGTTCCTCGCCCGGTGCACCAATGACGAAGTCAGCGATGCCGTCGCCATTGAGGTCGCCGGGGGCGAGCAGCGCGCGGCCGAAGGACTCGCTGTCCCATACACCGCTCCACTGGCGGATCAATCCGGTGGCCTGGGGGTCGGCGCCCGAATACAGATCCACTTGTCCTGAATCGTAGATCTGGTTGCTTTCGTCGTCGGCGAAGGGCGAGCCGATCAGCAGGTCCGAACGGCCGTCGCCGTTCATGTCGCCGGCGTCGACCAGCACCTCGCCGAAAAAGTCCCAATTGTCCTGTCCTTCCCAGCTGTTGATCAGCGCGTAGGGCGGCTGGCCCGAGTAGAGATAAACGCCGCCGGTTTCGAAGCGCCCGCCGTGGTTTTCCAAGGGCGCGCCGATCGTCACGTCATTGAAACCGTCGCCATCGACGTCGCCGGTGACGGCAAGCGACATGCCGAACTCGGAATCCGACTGGCTGCCGTACCAGCGCATGAGCGGCGAGAAATCTATTCCCGAAACGAGCTCGACCGAACCGCCCTCATCGACACCCCCGGTGCCGTCAAACGGCCGCCCGATCAGAAGGTCGTCGAAGCCGTCGCCATTGAGGTCGCCGGCCGGCACCACGTGGGGCAAGTCGGTGCCTTCCGCATCGGTGACCACAAAATCATGCAAGGCATCCAGGCGCCCACCGTGGGGCTGTTGTGCCGCGGCCGGGGAAGGGAGGAACGCCAGGGTAAGAAGAGAGCAAGGAAACAAGGCTTTGGGGAGATTCATGGCGATTCTACCGTATCATGAAACTGCAATTGTTGGCTTATTCGTCAATTGAAAACTATTCGCATTATGAAGAAGGACAAGTCATCAGGCGCGATTGACCGATACAGCTTGAGCGCCCCACGTTCCACCTGGATGCAACCCTAGATCGCGGCTGGACCGATGCTTCTGAAATTCCTTGTACTTGCCCTTTGTGGGCAAACTGTTTGGCTGACCCCTGCCCTGGCCCAAGAGCCGGTGTACGAGGAGGACGGTCTGCAGGATTACCTGTTCGATCTTCCCGATGAGACCAACCTCGAGTTCAAGTCCTTCGGCGACTTGGGCATGTCCTATCGCAATCCGCCTCATCCCGACCGCGGCCAGACCAGTTTCGGTTTCGGAACGCTCGATTTCATCCTTACCGGAAACCTCAGTGAGAACCTGCGTTTCTTCAGCGAAACGCTGCTCGAGTCCGAACACTCCAACGAAATCGAACTCGACCAGGAGCGCACCTGGGTGGAGTGGCAGGAATCCGATTCCTTCTACCTGCGTGGTGGCATGGACCTGACCGTCTCTTCGCACTGGAACCGTGAATTCAACCACGGCCGCTGGCTGGAACAGTCGACCTCACGCCCCTTTCTGGCAGCTTTCCAAGACGACGGTGGCGCCTTGCAGATGCACGAGGTCGGGATCCAGGCTGGTGGCTCGTGGGGACACGCTTTGGGACGCTCGGAATGGCTGATCACGTTGTCCAACGGCCGCGGACCGCTGGCCGGAGACCGCCAGCGCATCGCCGACGTCAACAATGCCAAAGCCATCGGCGTCAGCCTCGAACTGGTGCCGAAATCTCTCGATGCCCTGAGCGTCGGGGTTGCCCTGCGCACCGATCTGATCCCGCCAGATCCCACCGACCCGGCGCGCGGCGGCACGGTACGAGAGGAACTGGCCAATCTATTCGCCTACTACGAAGGCGAACGGGTGGAAATCCTCAGCGAGCTGGGCCTGCTCCAGCACGAGGATCACGCCTCCGCGCAGAACTTCCGTCACCGCATGGCCTTCGTGCAGCTGGCCCTGCCCGGTGAGGACTACACGCCCTATACGCGCTTCGACGTCCTCGGCATGGAATTGGGCGATCCCTACCTTTCCCCGGAAAGCCAGGACCTCGACCGCTGGCGACATACGGTCGGATTGCGCAAAGAAATCAGTTCCTCCACCGCGATGAAGTTCGAACTGGCCTATGGCTGGGATGAACTGCGCAACGGCGGCACCACCGCACACCAGTCCTACTTCCAGGCAGCCTTTCAAATCGCGTGGGTATTCTGATGAACCTCCTCCTGAGCATCTGGCGCGTCCCCCTGGTGGTGATCGCTTTCCTGCTGCCTGCTGTTCCCGGAGCGGAGCTGCAGGAACAGGAACCGCCCAAGAAAGCGGTCTACCTCGAGATCGCGGTCGTCGGCAAGGCCGATCACGGGCAAAAGAGCTTCTCCACCGCCGAGGTGAAGGAGTTCTTCAAGCTGGACAAGCGCTTCTGGCCGGATCATTCGCGGGTGGTCCTTTTTCAGCGTCCTGCTTCCAGCACCATCCAGGAGCTGATGCTGAAGCACGTTTACGGCACGTCCGAAAGCCACCTGCGCAAGCACTTCGTGAGTCTGCTCAACAAGGGCAAGGTGCAGGCGATTCCCAGCGTGGTGCCGAAGGACTCGCTACTGAAACGCCTCATCCTGCATAAGGGCGGCTCGCTCGCGGTGATGGAAGCAGGCAAGGTGCCGGAAGGCCTGCATGTCTTCCCCATCGACGGCAAGAAACCCGGAGAGAAGGGCTACCCGCTGCGTTTCGAGGTCGAACCAGCCACCACGGAGTGACTCGAAATGGCCTGGGCCAACCGCGTGCATTTCCGGATCATCGGCCTGGTCTTCCTGGCGGTCCTGGTCGCGGTGGGCGCGATCAGCCTGTTCCATCTGCATGATTCGCGCCAGCGGATTCTGGAGCAGATCGAGACCTCGGCGCGGGGTACGGCCGCAGTGGTTTCGATGGCTGCCTCCGACCCGCTCGCTGCCGAAGACCTCGCCGCCCTCCAGATCCTGGTCTCCACTCTGACTCACGACGACCCGCGGGTCAGTGAAGCCGGCATCATCAGTGACGAAGGCCTGTACGTGGTGCACTCGGATCCCGACCGCGAGGGCCAGGCCGCCGCCTCGGTCGGTGCTGCCCTTCCTCAGGTCCCGCGCATGGAAACCGTGGGTGCCGAAGAAAGGCTGCAGATGATCGGCATCGCTCCGATCCGCATCAGCGGCGTGGTCTTCGGCGCGGTCGAAATCCACTGGAGCCTGCGCGGGGTCTCGACGACCCTCAAGGCGGTCATGCTCGCCCAGTTGCGCAACGCGCTGATCCTGATCGCGCTCAGCAGCGTGGTGGCCTACCTGATCGGGCGCTCCATCTCGCGCCCGATCGAACGCCTGGCGCGCTGTTCGGAAATGCTGGCCAAAGGCGACCTGAGCGTTCGTTCCGGCCACCGCTCCAGGGATGAAGTCGGACTTCTCGCCGCGTCCTTCGACCAGATGGCAGAGTCCCTGCAGATCGCCGATGGCGAGTTGCGCCAGCACTCCGACCAGCTCGCCGAGAAGGTGCGCGAGCGCACCAGCGAATTGGAGACGGCGCGCGATCAGGCGGTGCAGGCCGAGGCGGCGAAGGCCGATTTCCTCGCCAACATGAGCCACGAGATCCGCACGCCGATGAACGGCATCCTGGGCATGACCGATCTGCTGCTGGACACGCGCCTCGACCGTGAGCAGGTCGATTTCACCCATACCATCCACACCTCGGCCAACGCGCTGCTCGGCATCATCAATGACATCCTCGACTTCTCCAAGATCGAGGCCGGCAAGCTGGAGCTGGAACAGATTCCCTTCGGCCTCGGCGCGCTGCTCGAGGAGTGCTGCGAGATCCAGGCGAGCAAGGTGCAGGAGAAGCGGCTGGAACTGGTGTGCGAGATCGACCCCGATCTGCCCGACCTGCTGATCGGCGATCCGACCCGCGTCCGCCAGATCGTCGCCAACCTGTTGAGCAACGCGCTCAAGTTCACCGAACACGGCGAAATCCACCTGCACGCGCGGGTGCTTGGCCACGGGCGCAGCGGGCCGCGCATTTGCGTTTCGGTGCGCGATACCGGCATCGGCATTTCCGCCGAGCAGCAGGAACGCCTCTTCAACAGCTTCAGCCAGGCCGACGCCTCGACCACGCGCCGCTTCGGCGGCACCGGCCTCGGCCTGGTCATCTCGCGCAACCTGGCAGAAATGATGAACGGACAGCTGACGGTGGAAAGCGCCCTCGGCGTCGGTTCGTGCTTCCACCTGCTGGTGCCCTTCGCCCTTCCCGCCGAGGCGAGCCCCGGCGGCCCGACCGATGCGGGCGAGGCTGGATTGCCAGGAAAGGAACGTCGAGTGCTCCTGGTCGAGCACCATCCTCTGCAGCGCCGCGCCCTTGCTGCATTGCTCAAGAAACAAGGCCTGATCTGTCACCCGGTGGCGGATCTTGCCTGCGCCCGGCGCG
Source organism: Planctomycetota bacterium (assembly GCA_021776925.1). GTDB lineage: Bacteria > Planctomycetota > UBA1135 > UBA1135 > UBA1135 > JAJFFB01. Next base: position 9,689 of record JAJFFB010000009.1, read on the forward strand.
AGGTCCTGAACCTGGAAAACGGCGCTCAGCGGCTCGACCTGCTGCTGTGCGATCTGCACGTGCCCGGCGGGGGATTGCAGGTGGTGGCCGAACTCAGCGTGCGCCGCAGCTGGCCGCAGTGCAAGGTGGTTGCACTCACGCCGGTCGGAGAACGCCTCGAGCAGGATGCGCTTGCCCAGATGGAAATCGACGACTCGCTATTCAAACCGGTTTCCAGTGGACGCCTGGTTGATCTCCTGCAGCGCTACTGGGGGTCGGGCGAGGTCACCGAGAGCGGCGACAGCAACGCCGCGCATTTCGTTCCCCTGCGCGGTCTGGAGCACTGCCGGATCCTGGTGGCGGAAGACAACAAGGTCAATCAAAAGCTGACCCGCCTGCTGCTGAAGAAACTGCGCTTGCAGGCCGACATCGCCGAGAACGGGCGGGAGGCCGTGGAAATGGTCCGAAGCGGGAAATACTCACTGGTGCTGATGGACTGCCAGATGCCCGAAATGGACGGTTTCGAAGCCACCCGCGCGATCCGCGCGATCGAACAGGAGCAGCCGATCCCGATCCTGGCCCTGACCGCCGACGCGGTCAACGGAGTGCGCGAACGCTGCCTGGAGGCGGGCATGGACGACTATCTGTCCAAGCCGATCGACCCGGCCACCTTGCGCAAGATGCTCGCCGCCTACCTCAGCCCTCGCGGCTCTCGTACTCCTTCTTGAGCCCGTCGAGCACCCCGGGGTCGGCCAGGGTGGTGGTGTCGCCGATGTGCTTGCCCTCGGCCACGTCGCGCAGCAGGCGGCGCATGATCTTGCCCGAACGCGTCTTTGGCAGCTCAGGGGTGAAGTGCACCTGCTCCGGGCGGGCCAGTCCGCCGATCAGCGTGCCGACGTGCTTGCGCAACTCCATGGCGAGTTCGGCGCTGGCCTCGAAGCCGCCGCGCAGGATGACGAAACCGACCGGCGCCTGGCCTTTCAATTCGTGCGGAACGCCGATCACCGCGGCTTCGGCCACCGCCGGGTGGTCGACCAGGGCCGATTCGATCTCCATCGTCGACAGGCGGTGGCCGGACACGTTCATGACGTCGTCGACGCGGCCGAGGATCCACAGGAAGCCCTGTTCATCACGCTTGGCGCCGTCGCCGGGGAAGTACCTGCCCGGGAAGCGCGACCAGTAGGTCTCTTCGTAGCGGGCGTTGTCGCCCCAGATGCCGCGCAGCATGTGCGGCCACGGACGGTCGAGCACCAGATAACCCCCGCCGGCGCCGTCGATGGGATCGCCGGCTTCGTTGACCAGCGCGGCGGAAACGCCGGGGAAGGGTAAGGTCGCTGAACCGGGCACGGTGGTGGTGATTCCTGGCAGCGGCGTGATCATGATGCCGCCGGTTTCGGTCTGCCACCAGGTGTCGACGATCGGGCAGCGTCCGCCACCGATGTGATGCAGATACCACACCCACGCCTCCGGATTGATCGGTTCGCCGACGGTGCCGAGCAGGCGCAACGACGACAGGTCATGGCGCGCGGGGTGTTCGTCGCCCCACTTCATGAAGGCGCGGATCGCGGTCGGCGCGGTGTAGAAAATGCTGACCTGGTACTTCGCCACCAGCTCCCAGAAGCGGTCGAGGCCAGGATGGTTGGGTGCGCCTTCGTACATCACCTGGGTCACGCCGTTGGCCATCGGTCCAAAAACGATGTAGCTGTGCCCGGTGATCCAGCCGATGTCGGCGGTGCACCAGTAGACGTCGCTCTCTTCCTTCAAATCGAAAACCAGCTTGGTGGTGGCCAGCGCGCCGGTCATATAACCGCCGGTGGTGTGCAGGATGCCTTTGGGTTTGCCGGTGGTGCCGCTGGTGTAAAGGATGAACAGCGGATCTTCGGCGTCCATCGATTCGGGCGCACACTGCGGCTCCTGCGGATCGACCACCGAACTCCATTCGATATCGCGCGCGAGGCCGGGACTGACACTGTGTGCGCCTTCGCCGCGGCGCCACACCAGCACGTGATCGACGGTCGGGCAAGCGGCCACCGCCTCGTCGACCACCGCCTTCAGATCCAGAATCTTGCCGCGGCGCCAGGTGGCGTCGGCACACACCACCAACTTGGCATCCTGGTCCTGGATGCGGTCCTTCAATGAGGTCGCCGAGAATCCGGCAAAGACCACCGAGAAGATCGCACCGATGCGGCTGCACGCCAGCACCGTCATGGCGAGTTCCGGCACCATCGGCATGTACAAGGTGACGCGGTCGCCCTTGCCGACGCCGAGACTCTTGAGGCCGTTGGCCACCCGGCACACGCCGGCGAGCATGTCGGCGTAAGTCAGCGTGCGGGTATCGCCGGGCTCGCCCTCCCAGTGATAGGCGACGCGCGCGCCAGCACCGGCGGCGACGTGGCGATCAAGGCACTGCACGCTGGCGTTGAGGCGGCCGCCGATAAACCACTTGGCGTAGGGCGCTCCGCTCCAGTCCAGCACCTGGTCCCATTTGCGCTCCCAGTCCAGCAGACCAGCCCAATCGGCCCACCACTGCAGATAGTCGGCGTCGGCCTGCGCGTAGATCCCGGGATCGCCGGCGTTGGCCTGGGCGGTGAATTCCGGCGGCGGGCTGAAACTACGGTTCTCGTGGAGCAGAGTCTCGAGAGCGGAGGGCTGCTGGGCTTCGGTCATGTTGGTCGGGGTCCGGCACAAACGCCGCGGGGGGCATCGAGGACGAAGCGGGCGAGTTCAACCACCAACGCTTCCGCATGGGAGGATAATTCCTCGGCCACCGCTTGCGGGCCGCGCTCGCCGGCGAATAGGGCGTGCAGAGCTTTGCGCACCTGACCGCGCTGTGCGGAGCTGAAGCCGGCGCGTTTCATGCCCAGAGCATTGGGGCCGCGCCAACGCGCCGGATAGGAGCCGACCACGATCGAAAAGGGGGGCGCATCGCGGGTCAGCATGCAGGCCCCACCGACCAGCGTCAGCCGCCCGACCTGGCCGTATTGATGCACCGCCGAATACGCCGACAGGAAGGCCTGGGCGCCGATGCGGCTGTGGCCGGCGGCGGCGGCGGCGTTGACCATGACCACCTCGTCGTCGAGCTGTGCGTTGTGGCCGACGTGGGACCCGGCCATCATCATCACCCCGTCGCCGAGCCGGGTGACCCCTTCGCCACACGCACGGTGCACGGTGACGTGCTCAAAAAAGCGGCAGTTACGGCCGATGACAACCCCGGTCGGCTCGCCCTGATAGGCCTTGTCCTGCGGTTCGCCCCCGATCACGCTGCCGCTGCCGATGCGCGCGCCGGGGCCGATGCGGGTGCGGCCGAGCAGGTGGACGTGGGGGGAAAGCGCGCAATCGGCCCCCAATTCGACTCCAGGTTCGATCACGCAATAGGGGCCGATCTCGCAGCCAGGCCCGATTTCTGCCCCCGGATGGACCACGGCGGTCGGGTGGACCGCGCTTGGAAAGTTATCCATTCGGTAAGCATAGGAAAAATGCTCGAATTCCGAGGGCCTCCCTTCGTATCCTCAATCCCGCGTAATTCCCTCCGAAACAGGGAGATCGGTCCTACCCTCATGAGAATCGGCCCTCAACTGGGCGCAGTCTTGATTGCTGCGCTTCCCATGGCTTCCCCCGTGACCGCCCTTCCCTTCTCCCCGCAAGGAGAAGAGGAAAGCGCCCTCGGGTACACGCGCGAGTACACCATCCAGGCCGATGCCGCCTGGCTGGAGCCAGGCAAAACCCTGGCCCCGGCCTACGTCACCATCCGCCAGGGGCGCATCGCCCGTGTGTCGACCCGCCCACCCGGTCCACGCCGCGGTCCCTTCGGCGCCATCGAGCCAACCATCCTCAAGGTCGAGGGCACCCTCGCCCCGGGCATGGTCGACGCCTGGAGCCGCTTGCTGCCCGCGGACCTGCTCAATGATCGCAATCCGCTGGCCCACGCCGAGGTCGCCGATTCGTTGCCGTTGCAGCGTCCCGGGGCCGATGCTGCCCTGGCGGCGCGCGTCGGTGCATTGCGCGAACAAGGCCTGGCCGCGGCCTATCTGGCTGCGGTGGCCGGTGGCGTGCAGCGCGGCGTGGGCAGTGCGGTCGAATTTTCCGTCCATGACCTGCCGGTGGCCTACGCCGAAGGCAAGCTCGAGTTTGCCCTCAGCGGCGACCGCTTAGGTGCGCAGAGCGCGGCGCGGAAACTCACCGCTGCCTTCGTCGACGCCGAAGCCTGGCGTGAATCACTCGACGACTACCAGGAAAAGCTGACCAAGTACGAAGAGAGCCTGGAGAAGTACCACAAGGACCTCGACAAGTACATCGAAGAGAAGGAAAAGAAAGAGGCCGAGGAAAGCAGCGAACAAGCTCCCGGTCGCTTGCAGGAAGAGTCCGGGGACAAGGACAAGAGCAAGGAAAAGGGCAAGGCCAAGCCCGAGGACAAGGGGCCGAAGATGCCCACCCGCCCCAAGCGTCCGGTCGAGCCACGCCCGAGCACGGTGCGCAACCTGATCCTCGACGTCCTCGACGGCAAACGCGGGGTGCGCGTCGTCGCCGATGACCGTAGCGCGATCGAGGCGGTGATCGCGCTCCACGACGAATACGACCTGGAACCGGTGCTGGTCGGCGGCGCCGAAGCCGACCTGCTCGCCGAAGAACTCGCCGATGCCGAAATCCCGGTGGTGCTGGCACTGCGCGCCGATCCGGCCGTCGGCGGCCAGCGCACCCTGGTGCAGCGCTACAACACCTTGATCGAGGCCGGCGTGGTCGTTGCCCTCGCCTCCGGCGGCAGCGATGGCTCCGCCGCGATGATGCTGACCCTGGCCGGCGAACTGATCGCCGCCGGCGCCGACGCCGAGCAGGTCTGGGCTTCGTTGACCACGGTGCCGGCCGGCCTGTGCGGGCTAGGTCAGCGCAATGGTCGTATTGCTTCCGGCCACAGCGGTTCCATGATCCTGTTCCAAGGCAGTTCGCCTTTCGACGCCTCGGCGTCCTTCCGTACCCACAAGCCCAAGTAGCCGGAGCCCATCATGATCTGTGCAAGTCTGCTTCTGCTCGCCGCTCAGGGCGCCACCGCCGAGGAAACCCCGGCCTGGGTCCTGGCGCCGACCGCCGTGGTGATGGCCGATGGCCGCAGTGAGAGCGGGGTCGAAATCCTCGTCCAAGGCGAGCGCATCGTCGCCGTCGGCAAGGACCTCAATGTGCCCGCCGGCGCCCACCGCGTGCCGCTTAGCGGCGTCCTTGCGCCGGGCATGGTCGACGCCTTTTCGGCCTTTGGCGGTGCCGCTCCGGCGCGCGAGGATTCGCGACGTCTCACGCCGATGCTGCACGCCGCCGACTCGATCAATCTGCGCGAAGATCCGACCTGGAAGCGGCTGCGCGCTTCCGGCGTGACCTCGATCCACGTCCTGCCGGCCGCGCGCAACGTGCAATCCGGCTGGGGCACCCTGGTGACCACCGGCGGCAGTGATCGCAGCCTGGCCACGCGCACCCGGCAACTGCTGTCGCTGCACTCGCAGACCTTCGATGGGGGCACCGGCCCGAGTTCCATGACCGGGGCCATCGAGGTGTTGGAACAGGGCAACACCACCGGCATTCCCGGCCTGGAGACCCAGGGCGCGATCGTGCTGGTGGACAGCGCCGAAAGCGTGCGCGCCACGCGCCGCATTCTCGGCCACACCCCTCTGTTCTGGATGCTCTCCGGCGATCCCGCCAGCTACGCCGGCGCCCTGCGCGGCGAGCTTGTCGGCCTGCCGATGACCCAGGACAGTGGCTTCAGCCCGCGCAATCTCGACACCCTGAAGCGCCTGCACGACGCCGGCGTGCGCGTCTGTTTCGGGACTGCTGCGGGTTCCAGCCGTGGTCCCGAGGATCTGCGCCGCGCCGCCATCGCCTTCGCTCGTGCCACCGGCGACCCGGCGGCGGCCTGGGCTGCGGTTTCCACCGCGGCGGCCGAATACGCCGGCACCGGCAAGGTCGGCAGCATCGGTGCCGGCCAACGCGCCGACCTGGTTCTGTGGAGCGCCCATCCGCTCGACGCCAGTGCGCGAGTACAGGCGGTGCTGATCGGCGGCGAAACCGTCTACCGGGCCGCGGCCCTACCGGAGGAAGAGAAATGATCTCCAGCCTGATTCTGACCACCCTGGCCGCGCCTGCCGCGGCCCTGCCCCAGGCCGATGCGCCGACCGCGATTGCCGTAGACCGTCTCCACGTCGGCGACGGCAAGGTCCTCGAAAACGCCGTCATTCTGCTGCAGGACGGGCGCATCCGTTCGGTGGCCCAGGGCGCTGCGCCATCGGGCGCGCTGCACGTCGACGGCGCCGAACTCACCCCGGGCCTGGTCGACGCCTATTCCCTGATGGGGGTGGGCAGCAACACCGTCGAGGAATCGCGCGAGACCACCGCCGGCATGCCGCTGCTGCAGGCGCTGCGCCTCGACCATCCTTCCTTCCGCCGCGCTGCGGAACAGGGTGTGACCACCGCCTTTCTCACCCCGGACTCGCTCAACGCCTTCGGCGGTCTCGCCGCAGTGGTCAAGACCCAGGGCGGCGAACCGGCCGACCTCTACGCTGAGCCGGGCAGCGCCGCGCAGGTGCTCAACGCGGCCGCGGCGCTGAAGATCAGCCTCGGCAACGACGTTGCCTACCGCAACCACGCACCGCGGCGCAATCCGAGCGATTACTTCTCGCGCCGGCCGACCACGCGCATGGGCACGGTGTGGACGTTGCGCCGCGATTTCTACCGCGCCGCCACCTACGCACAGCAGCGCGCGCGCGGCGAGGTCGAGGCCGACGCCGACCTCGACGCCATCGCCAAGGTCCTCAGCGGGGAACTGCCGCTGCGCATCCACGCGCGGCGCAACAACGACATCCAGACCGCGCTGCGCCTGGCCGAAGAGTTCCAGCTCAAACAGGTGACGATGGAAGAAGCCACCGAGGGGCACAAAGCCGCGGCCCTGCTCGCCGCCGCCGGGGTACGCGTGGTCGCCGGTCCCGGCTACGACGACCTGCAGCGCTCGATCGCGCGCGGTCCCAGCATCGCCGATCTGCGCATGGTGCTGGACCCGCCGGTGGTCTGCTGCGAAGACCTGCACGACGAAAGCTTCCTCGCCGAGATGGCGTGCCGTGATCCCTTCTGCAAGCAGGTGGTGCGCGGCGCCGACCAGCCGGCCGCGCTCTACCACGAAGCCGAGCGCAATGAATTCGGCATGGCGGTCGATCCCGATGACCCAGGTCCCGGGCACGACCACGACCAAAGCGTGGTCGACCCGGCCACCGGCCTGGTGCAGCCCAAGGGTCTGGCACTCGACCTTCTGACCTTGTTCCAGCCGCGTTATGCCACCGGCCTCAACATCGGCCGCCGTGGCGAAGGCGACACCTCCACTCCTGCGCTGCCCGCGATTCTGCACGCCGCCGGCGTCCACGCCGCGCTGGGCAGCGCCGAGGCGCACGACCAGCCGCTCAGCGAAAGCAGCCTGATCCACCAGGCGCGCCTGGCGGTGCGTTATGGGCTCGACCCGCAAAGCGCGCTGTCGATGGTGACTTCCCACGCCGCCGTGAGCTGCGGCATGGGCGAGCGTGTCGGCCGTGTGGCCGCCGGGCTCGATGCCGACCTCGTGCTGTGGTCGGGGGATCCACTGGATCCCGCCTCCCGTCCTCTCCTCGTCCTCATCGACGGTCGCATCGCCGTCGACAACCGCAACTGATCCGACCTCGCCCATTCCTTCCATGCGCACAGCAGCATTGATTCTTCCCGTTCTGGCCTTGTCCACGGCCCTCGCCCCTGCCCAAGAAGGCAGCGTCGCGGTGCGCGCAGGCAAGGTCCTGACCGGTACCGGACAGGTGATCGAAAACGGCACCGTGGTGGTCGAAGGTGGCCGCATCGTTGCCGTCGGCGGCCCCGACCTCGAGGTGCCCTTCGACACCCTGTTGCGGGAATACCCAGATGGGGTCCTGTTCACCGGCTTCGCCGAGGCCCACACCTCCAGCGGCGTCGACCGCGCCAACGAGAACGTGCCGGTGGCGCCGTTCCTCGACGTGCGCGATTCGATCGACCCGGTCAGCTTCTTCTACGAGAACGAACTGCGCGGCGGAGTGACCGCGCTGGGCGTGATCCCGGGCAACAACTGCGTCATCGGCGGCCAAGGCAGGGTGCTCGCTCCCGCGGGAATGACCGTCGAAGAAATGACGCTCTCTTCCTATATGGGCATGAAGGTCGCCATCGGTCCCAAGTTTGGTTGGAGCCGCAGCGCCCAGCTGGCCGAACTGCGCGAAGCCGAGACCGCCCTGGTCGAAGCGCTGAAGCGGACTGGCCAGACACTGCTCGACAAGGAGCAGGCCAGCGCCGACGCGCGCCGCGCCGGCGAGGAGCAGCCCGGGCCCGCCGAGGATCACGACGATCTCGACAGCGCCGGCGGCTTCATCCAGTTCGGCGAAGACTTCCCCGGCAAGGCGCTGATCTCCGAAGAAGACGTCGACGAGATCCAGCGTGGTCTGGTGCGCATCCTCAACGGCGACGAACGGCTGTGGCTGTCCTGCCCGGGTCCGACCGACGTGATGCACGGTCTCGACTGGGCGCGCGACCACGGTCTGCTGGAGCAGTGCGTTTTTGTGGTTTCGTCCGCCGCTCATGAAGCCGCCGACCTGCTCGCCGAGAGCGGTCGTCCAGTGGCCCTGGTGGGTGGTCTCTTCCACGTCGAGAACGACCCGGTGACCGGCAAAGAAAAACGCACCTTCGCGCCCACGGTCCTGGCCGAGGCCGGGGTCACCTTTGCGATCGGCTCCGAGAAGGGCCGCATGGGTCCTGATCGGCTCGCCTACCAGGCAGCGACCTGCGTGCGCGAGGGCATGAGCCGCGAGCAAGCGCTGGCGCTGGTCACCACCGCTCCCGCCGTGCTGTGGGGTCAGGAGGGTCAACTCGGAGTGTTGGCCAAGGGCGCCCTCGGCAACATGGTCCTGCTGGACGGCGATCCGTTGGCGATCTCAAGCAAGGTGCTCAAGGTCTGGGTCAAGGGCCGCGAGGTCTACGACCGCGATCAAGATGAACGGCTGCAAGGCCTGCTCGAAGGGGGAGTCAAGTGAAACGCGTTCTTCCGGCCCTGGTCCTGCTCGGCCTGGCCGCACCTCTGGTGTCGGCGGCGGCCAGTGGGGCGCTCGCGCGGAGCGCGCCACCGTCCGCCCAGGAAGGCGGCCTGGTGGCCTATCGCGCGGCCACGATCTACCAGTCTGAACAAGCTCACCACAACGCCACTCTGCTGGTCCGCGATGGCAAGGTCGAGGCTTTGCTGAAGCAGGGCGAAGCCCTGCCGCCGCTGGTCCCGGTGGTCGACTTCGGCTCCGCGGTGCTGATGCCTGGCCTGGTCGCCGCCGACGCGCCGATGACCGGCAGCGGCAACCAGGGCGACCGCTCGATGGGCGCCGACCGGCGTGCCTTCGATGACTACGACCCCTACGCCGACATGGATACGGTGCTCGAACGCGGGGTCACCACCTACTACCTGTCGCCCGACCGCCGGCGCCTGGTTGGCGGGCGCGGTGCGGTAGTCAAGAGTGCCGGCACCCAGCGGGTGCTGCGCGAGGTTTCGGACCTGCGCGTGTCGCTCGAGCCGTCGGCTTACAACCCGCCGGCCTACTTCCGCCCGCCGATTCCACCGACCTCCGAGAACCCGATCCGCCCGGCGCAGGTGCAGGCGCCGCAATCCCGCGCCGGAGCGCTGATGGCCCTGCGCGAGAGCATCACCGCCGCGCGCTGGGGCAGCGGCGACGCCCACACCAAGGCGCTGGCCGAGTTCCTGGCCGAGCGCGCGCCGCTGCGGGTGGCCGCGCGCAGTCATGGCGAGATCCAGGGCGCGCTTGAACTGGCGCGCGCGATGGGCGCTTCGCTGCTGGTGGACGGCGGCGAAGAAGTCGCCGAACTGGCACACGAACTGGCTGCCGCCAAGGCCAGCCTGATCTTCCATCCGCCGCTGTTCACCAGCCTGCCCTCCTTTGGCAGCGATTGGCAGCCTCCCGCCGCCGACAGTCTGCGCAAGCTGCGCGACGCCGGCGTCGCGGTGGCCTTGGCTCCGGGCGCCGAAGGGCGCTGGACCTGGCTGCTGGAATCGGCCGCCGCTTCGATGGCCTACGGCCTCAAAGAAGGCGAAGCGCTCGTCGGCGTGACCGAAGCCGCGGCCGCGGCTCTCGGCGTCGCCGACCGCGTCGGCAGTCTGGGGCCCGGCCGCGACGCCGATTTCCTGGTCCTGGATGGCGCCCCGCTCGACCCCGCCACCTCGGTGCGCGAAGTCTTCATCAACGGCGTCCGCGTGTGGCAACGCGACCGCGACGGCCGCGGCGCCGCGGTGGTGCTGCGCGCCGGAACGGTGTGGACTGGTCAGGGGCAGCCGATCACCGGGGGTGCCGAGGTCCTGCTCAAAGACGGCAAGGTCGTCGCCGCCGGCAAAAGCGTGCCGCATCCGGCGGGTGCACGATTGGTCGATGCCGGCCCACACGCTCACATCACGCCCGGATTCATCGACGCGCGCAGCACCTACGGCCTCGGCCGCACGGTCGACGCCGAGGCGATCCTGGGCCTGATCGGCAGCGGTTCGGTGCAGAATCCCGGCTGGCGCCAGCAGGCGCGCAATGGGGTGACCACGGTGGTCGTTGCGCCGGCCTCGGTGAGCAAGACCGGCACCCTGGGGGCGGCGGTCAAGACCGCCGCGCAGGGCAGCGCAGGCGCCTACGTCGATGGCCGTGAAATCGTGCTCATCGACATGCGCACCAATGATCTGCTCGACCTCGATAAGCGCTTCGACGACGTGTTGAAGAAGGGCAAGAAGTACTTCGACACCTGGGAGAAGTACCGCGCCGACCGCGCCAAGTGGGAAGAGGAACAACGCGGCAAACAGGCCGACGCGCGCGCCGAACGCGAGGCCGCGTTGCGCGAGCGGTTGGCCAAGGGCGCTGCACCCGAACCCGAAAAGGCAGAGGTCGCCGAGGAAGAGGCCGAAGAGAGCACCGAGGAGGCCCCGGTCGAAGCCGAGGCAGATCCGCTCAACGGCCTGTGGGAAGGCACCATCGTCCACGAAATGCTGCCTGAACCGGTGTCCTTGACCGCGCGACTGGTGCACGAGGGCAGCAAGCTGACCGGGATCTTCTCCAGCCCGATGGCGCCCGGCGAAGAGGCCGAACTGGAGGGCACCTGGAATGCCTCGACCAAGACCGCGCACTTCGAGATTCCGACCGAGGTCGGCACCGCGACGATCAGCGGCAAGGTCGACGCCCCCGATCACATGGCGGTGCACGCCGAACTGGCCGGAATCGGATCGGTCGATTTCGAGATGAGTCGCACCGAAGCAGACGCCGGCGGGGTGGTGGTTCAGGTCCAGCGCAAGAAAAAGGAGAAGGGGCCGCAGGAACCGCGCAAGGACGCGCGCCAGGAAGGCATGCGCGCGCTCTTCGAGGGCCGCGCCACCGCTTTGGTCTATGCCAACCAGGCCGAGGTCATCCGCGCGGCGGTCGGCGCCTTCGAGGCGCACAAGCTGCCGATGACGCTGGTCGCCAGCAACGACGCGCTCGAGGTCGCCGACCTGTTGCGCGACAAGGGCATCGGCGTGGTGGCGCCGACCTCGCTGGTGGTGCGCGAGGACGGGGTTGATTTCGCCCCCGCGGCGCGTCTGCACGAAGCCGGTCTGACCACCGCCTTCCAATCCGGCGGCGGGGGCGGCGCAGCGATGCTGCCGCGCGCGCTGGCGATGGCCACCCGCTACGGCCTCGGCGCTGAACAGGCGCTGCAGGCCATGACTTCCGGCGCCGCGCAGCTGCTCGGCCTGCAGGACCGCGTCGGCAGTCTGCGTCCCGGTCTCGACGGCGATGCCGTGATTCTCGACGGTCCGCCATTCGACCTGCGTACGCGGGTCCTCCACGTGTTCGTCAACGGCCACGAGGTGCCGCAGGAATGATTTCGACCGTCACCTTCCTTCTGGCCGCGCTCGCACCGGCCGCCGCTGCCCCAGCTCAGGTCGCAGCCGTGGCTCCGCAAGCGCAGCCTGCCGCAACCGAGTCCGCGCTCCCCGAAGGCTTGCGGGTGCTGACCGCTGCCAAGGTCTTCACTGCAGCCGAAGGCGACATGATCAACAACGGTGCGGTGGTGGTGCGGGGCAGTCGCATCGAGTGGGTGGGACGCGCCGTCGACCTGCCCGCGTTTGACGGGGCCGTGCACGTCGACCTCGGCGATCTGTGGCTGGCTCCGGGCGCGGTCGAGGCGCACAACCACGTCGCCGGATCGTTGCGCGACCTCAACGACACCGTCTACCTGACCAATCCGGCGATGCAGACCCACGCGGTGCTGGAGCCGCGCAATCCCTACCTGCTCGACGCGGTGGCGGGCGGCATCACCTCGGCACTTTTCATTCCGGGGTCGGGCAGCAACATGGGTGGTTTCGGCATGCTGGTCAAGACCAGTTCCGACACCGTCGAAGAGATGGTGGTGCGCAACCCGGGTTCGCTCAAGATCGCGCAGGCCGGCAACCCCGAGCGCTACGGCTTCGGCGTGGCGCGCATGCTGATGAACTGGAACACCCGCGACACCCTGAAGAAGGGCATGGAGTGGGTGCGCGCCTACCGCGCCGGTGAGGTGCCGTGGGATCCGAAGTGGGCCAACTTCGAGGGTCTGGTCGACCACACCGTGCCGGTCTCGGTGCACACCCAGATCTACCAGGTGGTGATGCAGACGATCCTGATGCAGAAAAAGGAGCTCGGTCTGGCACCCTTCATCGACCATGGCACCTTCGACGGTTTCAAGACCGGGCCGCTGGCGGTGCAATACGACGTGCCGGTGATGAACGGACCGCGTCAGTTCTGGTTCGACCGCACGCGCGCGCGCATCCAGGGCAACGCCGCCGGCTGGTTCGAACACGTCAAGGACGGGCTGCTGCTCGGTTACAACACCGATGCACCGGTGATCCCGCAAGAGGAACTGCCCTATCAGGCGGCAATGGGCGTGCGCCTCGGTGCCGGCACCAGTCGCGACGGCCTGCTCGGCATCACCTCGCACCCGGCCCGCGCGCTGCTGATGGACGACATCGCCGGCTCCTTGCAAAAGGGGCTCGAAGCCGATCTGGTCGCCTGGACCGGCAACCCGATCGATCCGCGTTCGCACGTCGAAAAGGTGTGGGTGCGCGGTGAGCTGGTCTACGACCTGTCCCGCGGAGACCAAAGGCGCTACTAGCCGGCGATGATCACGCTCCTCCTCGGCCTCGCCTGCACCCCCCAGACCGCTCCCGCAGCGGACACCGTCATCGACGTGGGGGTGGCGATGCCGATGAGCAACCGCGAGGTCATCCACAACGCGCGCATCCTGGTGCGTGACGGCAAGATCGTGCGCGTCGGCCGGCGCCAGGACGTGCCCTTGCCGGCGAACTATCAGCACTATTCCTACCCCGACGCCTTCGCCTTCCCCGGCGCCGTCGACCTGCACTCGCACAGCCAGACGGGAACTTGGGAAGACATCAACGACATGGTCCATCCGGACAACCCGGAACTGCGCGTGCTCGACACCGTGCGGCCATGGAATCCGATGTACCGCGACGCCAGCGCCGGCGGTGTGACCACCGTCAACGCGATCCCCGGCTCGGGCACCAACTTGTCCGGCGCCGGCGTGCTGGTCAAGCTGATGCCCGCCGAAGACGACATCGATCGCGCCATCCTGCGTCATCCTGGTTCGGTCAAGGTCGCCCAGGGTTACAACCCCGAGCGCTCCGGCGATCTGGGCGGTACGCGCATGGGCATGTGGTGGATGCTGCGCTGGTATCTGGCGCGCGCGCGCGAGGTCTCGGAAGCCGACACTCTCGAACAGAATCCCGATCTCGCCCACATCGCGCAGATCGAACGGCGCCACCACCCTTACCTGGTGCACACCGCCGGGGCGCGCGACACCTATGGCACGGTGCGCATGTTCCTGCTCGAGGCGGGGCTGCCGGTGGTGGTCAGCCATGCCTCCTTCCACGGCTACCTGGCCGGTGAAGCGATCGCCAAGACCGGTGCGTCGCTCAACGTCGGCCCGCGCAATTTCGACGCCACCTTCAACGGCATGGGCCAGGTGCGTGGTCTGGTCGAAGCCTACGAGAGCAGCGGCAACACCGACATCTCGGTGCAGACCGATGCTCCTGTGGTGCCGCCCGAAGAATTCATCTACCAGGCCACCCTGGCGGAGCGGCACGGCTGCACCACCTGGACTGCCCTGGCCTCGATCAACGCCGTACCGGCCCGCCAGATTCTGGCCGAGGACCGCATCGGCACCCTGCAACCCGGCCTCGACGCCGACATCGTCATCAAGGCCGGCCAGCCGCTCGACCCCCGCAGCCCGGTGCTGCTGGTGTTCGTGAACGGCGAAGTCGTCTACGACATCCAAGACGGACAGCGATACTGACCCATGCTTGCTGAACTCCTGCTCGCCGCACTTCCCGCCGCCCTGCCTCAGGACGGCGCCGACCCGCCGGTCGGCCGGGCCACGGTCTACCGCCTGGATTCCATCGAAACCCTGGATGGCAAGGTCCTGACCAACGCCACCATCCTGGTGCGCGAAGGCGTGATCGAGCGCATCGGCCAGGCGGTGGTGATCCCGGATCACGCGCGCGTCTATGACCTGCGTGGAAGCGGGTCGGTGGCGATGCCGCCGCTGGTCCTCGGCCAGGCCGGCATGCTGCGTCAGACCACCAGCGGTGGCGGCCTGCGCGGCAAGATCAAGGGCATCGACCATCTGCAGATCAGCCAGGATCAGATGGCCGACCTGCGCGAGATCGGCGTGTTGCTGCTCGGCGTCGAGCCTGGCGGCAGCGGCATCCCCGGGCGCACCTCGGTGCTGCGCACCGATGCCGAAGCGCCCATCGACGCGCTGGTCCACGACCTGCACCTGAAGATGACTCTGGACATCAGCAAGTCGTCCAAGGATCTGCTGCGCAAGGCGCTGAAAGACGCCGACGCAGCGATCGACAAAGAGGCCAAGGCCAAGGCCGATTGGGAAAAGGCGCGCAAGGAATGGGCCGAGAAGCAGAAGGCGGCCAAGGAAGGTGGCAAGGAAGAGAAGCCGGCCGACAAGGTCGAAAAGGACAGCGGCAAAGAAAGCTCGTCCGGCCGTGGCCGCGGAGCCGCTCTGCGCCAGGAGCCCGAACAGGAAAAGGGCAAGGACGGCGACAACAAGGGCAAGGAGCAGGAAAAGGGCCCGCCCGAGACCTTTGAGCCGCCCAAGATCGATCCCAATCTGCAGCCGGTGGTCGAGTGGGTGCGGCACCAGCGCATGGTCCAGGTACGCCTGGACAACGCCGGCGAATGGCTGCACTGGCTCGACGTGATCGGCAAGCGCGAACTTCCATGGGAGGTCGTGCTGGTGCACGGTGGCTCGACCAATCTGGCCGAGGTGGTCGACGACCTGGTCGCTCACCAGGTGCGCATCCACGTGCCTGCACGGATCTCGACCCTGCCGAGCACGCGCATCCAGCAGAACCTGCCGGCGCTGCTGGCGCGGGCTGGCGCCGAAAGGATCGTCCTCACCCCGACCAGTTCGGGTTCGATCAACGCCGCCAAGGACCTGCGGGTCTTGCTTGCCGACGTAGTGCGCGAGGGTCTCGACCGCAGCGTTGCCCTGCGCGCGGTCAGCGTCGAGGCCGCCGCCGCACTCGGACAGGAAGACCTGGTCGCGCCGCTGGCCGCCGGCGCCCCCGCAAGTTTCATCATCCTCGATGGTGATCCGCTCGACCCCCAAGCCCGCGTGACCCACCTGGTGGCCGCAGGCGAAATCCTCTACGACCGCAAGAAAGCCGAAGCCGCGGAGAACCGGGAATGATCCTCTCCACCCTCTCTAGTCTGCTGCTGACCCTTTGCGCGGCGGCGCCTGCTGGCGCCGAGGCTGGCCTCGCCGAAGTCTGCACCCCTGGAAACGCCTGGCTGGCCCAGGATCCGCCCGCCGAGGAACAGGGCGCCGAATCCGAACAAGAAGAAGCCGCAGAGGCGGGCGAAAGCGCAGAGCCCGAAGCCGATCCAGAGCCCAATCCCTACCTCGCCATCGTCGGCGGAGAGGTGCACACCGTCACCGGCGGGGTATTGGCGCGCGCCACCGTGCTGTGCAAGAGCGGGCGCATCCTCAAGATCGGTCCGCGGGTGCGCATCCCCGAAGGCGCCGAGATTCTCGACGCGCACGGCATGCGCGTGTATCCGGGCCTGGTTGCGGTCGAGTCCTTCGGCATCCTGCGCGGCCGCGGGCCGAGCATCGCCGACTCCTTCGACCCCTTCGCGCTCAACGTCGATCTGGGGCTGGCCGGTGGCCTGACCACGGTCCAGACCGGCGATGCCATCGCCAAACTGACCCGCGGCACCCTCGACGGACATCTGCTGGCCACCGCCCCCTGGACCAGTCTGAGCTATGGCAGCACCTCGCCGAGTGCGCGGCGCAAGCTGCGCCAGCGTCTGGAAGGGGCGCAGGAATACCTGCGCAAGGTGCGCGAGGTCGAGATCGCCAAGCAGCTCGGCGAGAAGGACACCCCCGACGTCGAAACCAAGGGTGTCGACATGGAGGCGGTCAAGCTCCTGAAAGGCGAAAAGACCGCACGCTTCCGCGCCAACAGCGCCAAGGATCTGCTCGCGATCTGCGATCTGCTGGAGAGTTACCCGATGCGTTCGGTGATCTTCGGTGGCCGCGAGGCCTGGACTCTGGCACCACGTCTGAGCCGCGCCGGTGCGCGCCTGGTGATCACGCCGCGGGCCAAGTCCTGGGCCGATGACCGCCTCAACCGCCCCAATGGCTGGAGCATCGAAAACGGCCGCGTGCTATGGGACACCGGCGTCGAGTTTGCGATCCTCCCGGGACAGACCTCGATCAGCCTCGGTGGCCTGGCCGGTCGCGACCTGTTGACCCTGCCGATGGAAGTGGCTTTTGCCATTCGCGGCGGGCTCAACCAGGATGCCGCACTGCGCTCGATCACCCTGGATGCCGCGCGCATCCTTGGAGTGTCCGACCGCATCGGCAGCCTTGAAGTCGGCAAGGATGCCGACCTGATCATCACCGACGGCGATCTCTTCGACTACCGCACCTTCGTGCAGTGGGCGGTGGTCAACGGCCGCATCGCCTACGACAAGCAA
Source organism: Planctomycetota bacterium (assembly GCA_021776925.1). Taxonomy (GTDB): domain Bacteria; phylum Planctomycetota; class UBA1135; order UBA1135; family UBA1135; genus JAJFFB01. Next base: position 26,749 of record JAJFFB010000009.1, read on the forward strand.
CAGGCCTCCTACTTCGCGCACATCCGCCCGCGCCCCGAAGCCACCGCCGAAGAAGTTGCCGCCGAGATCGCTGACGCCTTGATCAAGGCCGGTGCCGCCGACGACGGGGGCGAAGGAGGCGAAGGCGACGGGCCACGCTGAGTCCGGGCACAAATGCGCTGGCGTCCTCGGTCGGCGGCGGCATAATCGTCCGGGCTGGTCCAGTGCGTGTTTGCGCACCGGCGGCATCCCCCGCAGCTTTCTTTTCCCGAAGTGGTCAACCCCCTCCTGGCCGAGGGCAAGCGTGCCCCTGCCTTTACTCTGGCCTCTTCCGCCGGAGACAAGTTCCGCCTCACCGACCATCGCGGACGATGGGTCGTGGTGTTCTTCTATCCGAAAGACCTGACTCCCGGTTGCACCGCCGAAGCCGAGGGCTTCCGCGATCAGCACGCGCATTTCCGCAAGGTAGGTGCGGTGGTGGTCGGGCTCAGCCCCGATCCGATGGCACGGCATCTGGAGTTCGTCGAGAAGCACCAGCTGGACTTCCCGCTGCTGTCCGATCGCGACGCCAAGGTGGCGCGCCGATACGGAGTCTGGCGCACCAAGAAAAACTACGGCCGCGAGTACGAAGGCATCGTGCGTTCGACTTTCCTGGTCGACCCATCCGGCAAGCTGGCCAAGGTGTGGGACAACGTGCGCGTGCGCGGCCACGTGGAGCGGGTGCTCACCGCCCTGCGCGAGGAGAACGCGCGTTGAAATCTCGGCCGAACGGTTTCTGATGTCCAAGCGCCTGCGCCGCTGGGTCCGCATCGTCGGTGGGTCGATCACCCCGTCCACCGCGCGCAACCTCAGTCGTAGCGAAGCGGAAAGTGTTTTTGCCAGCCTGCTGTCCGGCGATGGCAGTGATTCCCAGGTGGCCGCCTTTTTTACCGCGATGCGCGCCAAGGGTTGTTCGGCCGACGAGCTGGTCGGTTTTGCTCTGGCGGCGCGCGCGCGCATCGATTTCCCGCGCCTGCCGGCGGGGGGGGTAGTGGTCGCCACCACGCGCCTGGGCAAGCTGCATAGTCCGCCGCTGGGGCTTGCGGCCGCGGCCGCGGCGGCGGCAGCTGGGGTGCCGGTCCTGTTGCAGGCGGCACCCCACGCCGAGGGCGGCGGACCCACTCTAGGTGACCTGTGGATGCGCATTGTCGGCAAGGAGTGCTGCGAAGCCGAGCAGGTCGAAGCAGACGCGTGCAAGGGCCTGAGCTGCTGGTGCCCGACCCATTTCGACCATGGCTGGGAGCGCTTGTTGCGCATCGAGGAAGAGGTCGGTCTGCGCAGCGTGCCGGACCAGGTCAGCAAGCTGCTCGCCCCGGACGGGGCAGCGATCCTGGTGCCGGCGATGCCCGGTCCGGTGCTGGGCATGGCCTGCGAGGCTCTGGGCGAGATCGGACACAGGAACTGCATCGTGCTCCAGGGCAAAGAAGGCTCGATCGATCCCTCCTGCGTCGAGCAGACGCGCGGCCTGGAACTCGATGGCGGGGTGCAGTGTCTGGTGCGAATCCGGCCCGAGGATTTCGCCCTGGACTTCCCCCACGAGCCGCGCCAGATGCACGAAGACCGGCTTGAGGCAGCGCTGGAATCGACTCTGCGCGCCTTGATGGGAACGCGCGGCCCCGAACGCAGCGTGACCTTGCTGGGAGCGGCGCTGATCCTGCGCCTGGGCCGGCGCTGCACGGATCTCGCCTCCGGCGTTGCCCTGGCTGAAGAGGCGATAGAATCCGGGGCGGCCCACCGCATGCTGTTCGATGTTCCTTCTCGGTGACATCTGCGGAAGCCGCGCCGTGGAGGGCCGTGGCACAGTTTTTGCCAAATTGAGCCCATGCGATGCCCTCGTCCTGCCGTTTCCCTCGCCGCCTTGCTGGCGGTAGGGGGGTGCGCCGTCGGTGGCCCAGATGAGGCAGATCCGGTTTCCAGCCTCGAAATCTCGGCACCAGGCTCGGATCTGCACTTCAGCCGCATCGAGTCGCCTGAGGTCCATCGCCTGCTGCAACTGGATGAGCAGCTCTACAGCGGCGCCGAGCCCAAGACCGAGGCCGCCTTCGCCGCGCTGCAAGACTTGGGCATCCGCACGGTGGTCAGCGTCGATGGCGCCCGGCCCAAGGTCGACCTCGCCTCCCGCTATGGCATGGACTACGTCCAGATTCCGATCGGTTACGACGGGATCAGCCAGGAACAAGCCTGGGCCATGGTTCATGTGGTGCGCGCGCGTCCCGGTCCCTATTACTTCCACTGTCATCATGGTCGCCACCGCGGGCCGGCTGCTGCGGCGATCGCCCTGCGGGCACTGACCGGGGCCGACGCCTCTGCGGGCAGCGAGGTGCTGCTCACCGCCGGGACCAGCGAGAACTATCCCGGCCTGTGGCGCGACGTCGAGGCCTTCCAATTGCCCCCAGCCGGTGCGCTCCTGCCCGAATTGGTTGCTGTTGCAACGATTTCCGACCTGGCTTCTGGCATGGCCAGCATGGATCGTACCTGGGACCAGATGAAAGAGATCCAGGCCGCGGAATGGGCCAGCTCAGCGGCGCACCCTGACCTGGATCCGCACCAGGTGGCACTGATCCTGCGCCAGGCCTTCGAAGCCGTGCGGGATTCGGCCGAGCCCGATCTGGCCGGGCAAGAGGCCTTCCGCGACGACCTGGAGCTCGGCCTGGAGGCCTCCGCTCTGCTCGAGGAGGCCCTCAGCGAGGGCAATCAGGAAGCCGCCGCCGCTGCCTATGCCGACGTGGCGCGGTCGTGCAAGTCCTGCCATAGCGAATACCGCAACGGCTGAGCTGGAACCGGTCACCGGGCTACGGGTCACCGGCCGCGGCGCAGGGGTGGGGCCACGGAAAACGCCCGGCCTCCGAGAAGGAAACCGGGCGAAGCTCCAGAGTTGGAGTGAAGGTGAAGGTATCAATCAGTAGGACAGATAGGGGTTTCCCTGAGAGTCCACGCCGTTGAAGTCAACGTGTAGCGTGGCGGTTGCCGGCAGGTAGACCCAGCCCGCGGTGCCGTTGGCGCGCACTTCGCTGAAGCCGGCCGGCATCACGCGGACGGTGCTGCGGCCATTGAGCGGGTTGACCGGGATCTCGACCAGGTATTCGAGCAGCTGGTCCTCCAGGTCGCCTCCACTCACCGAGGCCTCGCCGCCGCTGGCCAGGTAGCGCTCCAGGCCGACACGGAGCTGCGCCAGATGGTCTCGCACCTCCTGGCTGAGGTCCGCTGGTTGCGGCTCCGGGGTCCGCCAGGAAGAGGGCAGGGCGATCAGCACCGAAGCCACCGCCACGCCAAAAAGGGCGGCGAGGCACTCAAACAAGGGGAGGGGCTTTTGGGACATGATCCTGGGCGCACTCTTCATCGGACCGATGCCTGCTCCAGCTTGAGTCCTCTCTCCTCCTCTGGGGCCCGACTTGCTCCGCAGCAGCAGTCCGGCTAGGCTCCCGCCATGCGTGGACGCCCCCAGGGCATTCCACGCCCTCGCCCCTGGTCAATCCGGGAAGAAATCGTGCCATGCAGTTGATCATCGCTGAGAAACCCTCGGTCGCTACCGACCTTTCCCGCGTCCTCCCGGGTTCGTTTGAGCAACACGAGGGTTATTGGGAAGGAAAAGAGCACCTCATCACCTGGGCGGTGGGTCATCTGCTCGAACTCAATGCGCCCGAGGACTATTCGCCCGAACTCGCGGCCTGGCTGCTGGATTCGCTGCCGATCATTCCCGGCGAGCCCTCCGGGGTGAGCGGCGAGGTGCTGCCGCCCTTCCTGCGCAAGCCGCGCGCCGGACTCAGCAAGCAGTTGCGGCTGATCCGCAAGCTGGCCAAGCGCGACGACGTCGATTCCATCGTCAACGCCTGCGATGCCGCGCGCGAGGGCGAGTTGATCTTCCGCGAGATCGAAGAGCAGCTCGACACCAAGGCCAAGGTGTGGCGCCTGTGGCTGCAGTCGATGACCGATTCGGCGATCCTCAAGGCCTTCGCCGAGATGGAGCCGGCGGCGGGCTACCAGGGCCTCGCCGACGCCGCTTATTGCCGCGCCGAGGCCGACTGGCTGATCGGCATGAACGCTACCCGTGGAATCACCAAGCGGCTCAAGGGGCGGCGTGAATCGGGGGTGTGGTCGGCCGGGCGGGTGCAGACCCCCACCCTGGCGCTGCTGGTCCACCGTGAACTCAAGGTCCTGGCGCACGTGCCGGTGCCGTTCTGGCGCCTCAAGGGCCACTTCGTCGCCAATGGGCACAACTACCAGGCGCAGTTCCGCACCGCGCGCACCGGCAAAGACAGCGAAAAGATCTGGCAGGAGGACCAGGCCCTGGCGATCCAGAAGGCGTGTCTGGGCACCGCCGCCGAAGTGGTCGAGAAGGTCTCGGAAAGCACGCGCAATTCGCCCGCGCTGCACCACCTGACCTCGCTGCAACAGGAAGCCAACTCGCGCTTCGGGCTGTCGGCGCGCCGCACCCTGGCCGCCGCCCAGCGGCTTTACGAAGGACAAAAGGTCCTGTCCTACCCGCGGACCAGTTTCAACGGCCTGCCCGAAGACGAAGAGATGCGCCGCACAGTCGAAGCGGTGATCGCCGACCTCGCCAGCGGCGTCGGCGGCGGCGGACCACTCGATGGTGCCTTCGCCGAAGCGCCGCGTGCCGATGCGATTCCCCAGGCGGCGCAGAAGGTGGTCGAAGACGGCCTCAAAAACACCGCGCGCCACTTCGACGACGCCAAGACCGGCGATCACCACGCCATTATCCCCACCGGCACCTGGCCATCTTCGCCGCTAGGCGGCGACGACGCCAAGGTCTTCGAGCTGGTTCTGCGGCGCTTTCTCGCCGGCTTCCTGCCACCGAGCAAGTGGCAGAAGGTGGTGCGCGAAACCACCGTGCTGGCCGACAAAGCCGAAAAGCCGCACCGCTTTTTTACCGAGTCGAATCGCATGGTAGTGCCCGGATGGCAACTGGTCGACCGGCGGCCGGCGGCTTCGGAAATGCTCGGCGATCTAGGTGTGGTGGCTGGTGAGACCGCGATGGGGACCACCAAAGAGGTCGAACTCGAAGCCGAAGAAACGCGCCCACCCAAGCGCTACACCGAGTCCAGCCTGCTCAAGGCGATGGAATCGGCCACCGACCTCGACCTCGACGCCCATGAGGAGGTCGAGGACGAGGAGGAAATCGCGTCCCTGCGCGAGTGCGGCCTCGGCACCCCGGCCACCCGCGCCGACACCATCGAGGCCCTGATCGCCAAGGGCTACGTGCTGCGCAGCGGCAAGACCCTACGCGCCGCGGCCAAGGGCATCACCCTGATCGATTTCCTCGAACGCTGCCGCATCAACCACCTGGCCAAGGCGGAACTGACCGCCGACATGGAGTTCCGCCTGTTCCAGGTCGAGAACGGGCGGCAGCCTCCGGAAAGCTACATGGACCTGGTCAAGTCCGGGGTGCGTGACCTGGCCGAGAAGCTGCGCAACTTCAGCTACGACGACCTTTATCGTGGCCTCGAGCCGGTGGGCGTGTGCCCGCGCGACGGCCAAACGGTCTACGAGGGACTCAAGGGCTATCGGTGCAGCAAGGAGGCCGTCGGCGACCGCTTCGAGATCGCGGTCAAGGGCGCCGGCAAGGAAGCCACCCTGCCACTGGCCGACCTCGCCGCGCTGATCGCCAAGGAAGCCGCCAAGCTTGAGGGTGTGATCGAAACCGACGCGCAGCCAAAGCGCACCAATGCCAAAGTCCTGGTGCGTATCGCTTCTGCCAGGCCGACGCCGCCGGTCATCGCCGAGCTTGAGCAATTGGTGCAGCGCGTGGTTCCGGCCGGCGCGATGAAGGAGTTCAAGGTCGGCGAGGTCGATGCCGAAGTGTGCGGCTTCACCATCTGGAAGGAGTTCCGTGGCCGCTATCTGAACCGCCCGGTGGTCGAAACCCTGCTGGTCGAAAAGCAGTCGCCGGCGTTGGACGGTTTCGTCAGCATGCGCGGCGAGACCTACGCCGGCCAGATCCGTCTTGACGAAGACTTCAAACTGCAGTTCGAGCCGGTCAAGGGCTACAAGGGTTCCGACGACAAAGGCGAAGTCGCCCCGGAACTGGTGTCTTACGCGGTCGATGCGAGCCCATTTGTCGAGTGCCCGCGCTGCAACAAGGACCAGATCCGTGAAACGCCGACCCACTTCGCCTGCCAGGACGGTGACGGCGGCAAGGGCTGTGGTCTGATGATGCCGCGCACGGTGTGCAAGCGTGAACTGGCGCGCAAGGACCTGCAATCGTACTTCGATTCCGATGTCGGCCACACCGAATGGATCGAAGACTTCATCTCGCGCAAGGGCCGGCCGTTCACCGCGCGTCTGGTGCGCAAGCCGAACGGCCGCCACGGCTTCGAATTCAAGCCGCGCGAAGGGGGTCCGGCGAAGAAGAAAGCCTCACGCAAGAAGGTGGCCAAGAAAACCACCAAGCGCAAGGCCAGCAAGAAGAAGGCCACCACGCGTAAATCGGCCACCCGCAAGGTGGCGGATCAGAAAGGCAGCTAGTGGTGCTGGCGCCGCCCTTGGCTGAATTGCTCGAAACGGCGCAGCAGGCCGCCGCCAACAGTTATTCGCCCTATAGCAGCTACGCGGTCGGTGCCGCGGTGCGCTGGCAGGATGGCAGCGTCAGCAGTGGCAGCAACGTCGAGAACTGCAGTTTCGGTCTTAGCCTGTGCGCCGAACGCGCCGCCCTGGTGGCCGGCGCCAGCCGCGGCCAGCGTGTCCTGCAGGCCGTGGCGGTGTGGGTTGCCCAGGCCCCGGTTGCCACCCCGTGCGGAGCCTGTCTTCAAGTGATGCAGGAATTCGCTCCCTCCGCTGCCACTGAGGTCGCCGCTACCGAGGTCGCCGCCCCCAGAGAGGTCGTGGTGGTCCTGGGTGCACCCGGACAGCCACCGAAGCTCACCACCCTCGGCGAGTTGTTCCCACTGCCCTTCCGCGCCGACCTCGACAGCTGATCCGCTCTTCGTCACTGTGCGGAGCAAGACCGCAGCGCCGTGGCCCGGTCGGAGCTCAAAGAATGTCGCGGCGGCGGCAGGCCAGCCAGGCGAGGGCAAAGAAGGCCAGCGAGCCGAGGCCGAGTACGGTCAGGGAAGCGAGCACGCCGGGGGGATCGGGCTCGGGGGTGAACATGCCCGACCAGCGCGAGTTGACCTTGCACCAGGAGTCGGCCAGGCCCATCAGGTAGCGGTGCGGAGAGGTGGTGCGCAGGTCACCGGGCAGGCCGCCGATCACCGCGCCCCAGCCGATCAGCAGGCCCAGCGCCCATAGGATCGAGCGGCGCGACCACACGCCGAGGAACAAGCACACCGCGCCGTAGGAGAAGCCGCCGACGGTCAGCACCGCCACCAGCCCGCCGACGCGTTTCAACCACAGGCCGGTGGCGATGCCTTCGCCACTGAAGGCCAGGATCAGGCCGGGCAATAGCGCCGACAGCACCAGGGTAGGCAGCATGGCCAGGAAACTGCCCTGGAACAAACCGAGCAGGGGTGCCCAGCGTGGAACCGGGCGCGTGACCACGTAGGCCATCGCCCCTTGTTCGTAAAGCTCGCCCAGGATTGGCAGCATGGTGAACATGCTCATGAACGGGATCACGAAATAGATGCACAGCGGAACGATGTAATCGCCATACAGCCCAAAGGGATCATCCGTGCTGAAGATCACCGCAACCACCGCCACCAGGGTCGGAATGGCGGCCACCGCCAGATTGGGCAGCGCACCCAGTCCGCTGAGGCGGCGGCGGAAGGCGAAGGCGCTCATCGCGCGCACCGCGGGGCGCACCGGGGTCGAGGCCTGGCTCATGCGGTCTCTCCGACCAGGAGGTCGAAAACGGCTTCTAGTTTTTCGTCTTCGATGTCGAGGCCGTGCAGCTGCCCGCTTTCGCCGAGCGCGGCGAGGCGGTCGAGCAGCGGCGGCAGGCTGCGCGTGTCGAGCGCCAGGCGGCCCTCCTCGGTGAAGGTGAGACCGGTGACCAGGTCCTCGGCGAGGAGTTTGGCAGCGAAGCTGCGCAGATCGTCACCCGAGATGACCACGCGGCGCGGCTTGCGGTCGACCAACTCGCGGATCTCATCGAGGCGACCTTCGGCGAGCAGCCGCCCGTGGTGCAGCATGACCACCTGCGAAGTCACCGCCTCGACTTCGTGCAGCACGTGCGAAGCGAGCACCACGGTGCGCCCGCGGGCGCTGTAATCGCGCACCAGATCGAGGGTGCTGCGGCGCGAGATCGGATCCATGCCGTTGAGCGGCTCGTCGAGCAGTAGCAGTTCGGGGTCGAAGAGCAGCGCCTGCGCCACTTTGACCCGTTGACGCATGCCCTTGGACATCGCGTTGATCTTGGTGGTGCGGCGGTCGAGCAGGCCGACCTGGTCGAGGACCTGGTCGGCGCGACGCACGGCCTCGTCGGCCGAATCGCCACCGAGGCTGGCGAGCAAGGCAAGGAAGTCGACGGCGCGTTCGGTCTCGAAATGGATGTCGTCGCCGGGCGAATAGCCCATGCGGGCGAAGATCGAGTGCTGGTCGGGGCGCACCCGCTGGCCGAAGACCTCGGCGTAGCCACGGCTGGGCTTGATCAGGCCGGTGAGCAGGCGCATCAGGGTGGTCTTGCCCGAACCGTTGGGGCCCAGCAGGCCGACGATTCCCGGATGGATGTCGAGGTCGAGACCGGAAATGCCCTGCACCTCGCCGTACCAGCGCGACAGTCCGCGGCAGTGGATGACGGGGGGGGCGCTCATCCGACCAGGCTCCGTTTGCGCAGCCGCTGCAGCAGCACCAGCAGCGACAGGAAGATGATCAGGAACAGCACCCCGGCGGTGAGATTGGGGTCGGCGTACTGGTCGTCGAGATCGTCACTGACCCCCAGGCAGGTCGCGGTGAAAACGTGGATGCAGTGCAGGATCGACAACGCGAAGAAATTGGCATTTTCTCCGGACAACTCGAACAGGATGCCGCCGACCGGAGCGGTAAAGATAAAGATGGCGACGAAGGTCAGGTTGGTCCAGATGCCGCTCTTGGTGATCGCGGTCACCGCCTGGATCATCAAGGCCAGCGCCAGCGAGGTGATGAACATCGCCGCGGTCATGCCCAACGGCACGCTGGCGACCTCGGCGAAGTGCTCGTCGGGACCGGTCAAAACGTCGTAGGCCCAGATCCACAGCATCGGCATCAGCGTGACCAGCAGCATGAAGCCGACGTAGGCGAGGGTGCGGCCGAGGATGTAGGCGGCCGGTGTGATCGAGCGCGAGAAGTACGACTCGAAAGCGTTGGCGCGCAGGTCGGCCGAGATCAGGTCATAGCCGAAGACCAGCGACAATGGCAGCAGGATCGGAAAGACGAAGAAGCGCAGCAGACCGAGGTAGGTGTGCGCGTCGATGCGCGCGTCTTCCTGGTTTTCAGGAAGGACCATGTTGCCCATCTCGACCAGCATTTCGCGCCAGTTGGGGACGACCTGGTAAAGGAAATAGATCATCACCGTGATGCCGAGCGCCGAGGCCATCGACAGGAAGGTGATGCGGCGCACCCACTTCGAGCCCCAGCCGCGGCGCAGGGTCGAGGTCAGTACCGGCCACCACACCGGCATGCGGCTGCGTTCGCCCTCGAAGGCCTCGTATTCGGCGGCGCGAAAGGCCATCAGTCGGCGTCGCCCTCAAGGGCTTCGAGGAAGGCGTCTTCGAGAGAGCGGGCCGCGGCCTTGAGACCGAGCACGCGGGTGCCGCAGGCGCGCGCGAGGCGGAAGACGCGGTCGGGTGGGATCGCTGCGGATTCGTCGATCAGGACCCATTCGTCGGCGCCTTCGCCAGGAAGAGCCTCGAGGCCGTCGGCGCGTGCCGCCTCGGCGAAGCGCGCCGAGTCGTCGCGCGGCAGGCGCACGCGCTGGCCACCGCGGGCGGCGGCGGTCAGATTGGCGATGGTCTCGCTTTTTTTCATCACCCCCTCGTCGAGCACCCACACGCTGTCGCACAACATTTCCACGTCGGGCAGCAAGTGGCTGGCGATGATCAGGTGCTTGCCGTGTTCCTTGCGCACCCGGTCGATTAGCCCGAGCATGCGCACGCGCCCGCGCGGGTCGAGGCCATTGGTTGGCTCGTCGAGGAACAGCAGGTCGGGATCATGCACCAACGCTGCGGCCAGCTTGTAGCGCTGGCGCATGCCAGTGCTGAAAGAGGAAACTTCGCGGTAACGCTCTTCGCCGAGGCCGACAAAGTGCAGAGTGTCGTGGGCGCGCAGCATCGCGTCGGAGGGCAGCAAGCCGCAGATCTCGGCGAGGTGGGCCAGACCGCGCACCGCGGACACGCCGGGGACCCAGGAATCGCGCTCGGGCATGTAACCAACGCGCCGCCGCATCAGGGCACCTTTCTTTTCGGTGTCTTCGCCGAACAGCCGCACCACCCCGCTGGCCGGGCGCACCAGGCCAAGGATGCTGCGCAGCATCGAGGACTTTCCCGCGCCGTTGGGCCCGAGCAGTGCCAGCGCACCGCCGTCAAAGGAGGCGCTGACCCGGTCGAGAGCGGTGAACCGTCCATAGCGGACGGTCAATTCGGCCAGTTCCAGGACAGGAGGGGGCATTTGCGTGGCAGTACGGCTCAAGCGCCGCGATGCAGCATATTCCGGCGCAGCGGGCGGCTCCAGTTTCCTCAACGGATGGCCGATGGAGAATTGGACCTCCACCGCTGACCGTGCCTCCCTCCCCCCGAACCCGCGGCTACACCCTGGTCGAGCTGACCCTGACGGTCATCGCTATCGGAGTCACATTGATCTCGATGATCCCGCGCTTCGAATACCAGAGCGAGAAGCCGGTGGTCGAGAAAGCCCTGCGCTGGAGCCACGTGGTGCGCCAGGCCCAGGAGGCATTCCTCACCGAGCACGGTCAATACGCCCACGCCTTGAACCAGCTGCGGTCCAGCGAGGAGCCGGTCGGCTTCCGCATCCTCGGGGATTTTGATTCGAGTGACTGGACGCGCGACTGGAACATGAAGCTGGTGCGCGAGGATTACGCCTCGGCCTTCGGGGACTACAGCCTGGTGATCGACCAGAAGGGGCTGGACCTGGAGCAGAGTACGGTGCTTCCGGCGCTGGTCGAGAACCTGGCAGGCCCCCCGGGGGCGACCAGGTCCAGGGCATGGACGCGGTAGCCGGGCTCCGCTGGGAGGCTAGACTGAAGCCATGCCACCGCTCCTGCTGTTTGTGACCCTGTTGGCGCAGGCGGCGCCCGCCGAGACCGTCGCCGACCCTTGGAGCGACCGCCTCGCCGCGGTCATCGGCGAAGGCTTCGCCCCTGCGGCGGCGATGCGCTTCAGCAGCGACGGCTCGCACCTGGCCTATCTGACCGTCGATGCCAAGGGCCGTAACGTGCTCTTCGTCGATGGCGAGGAGCAGAAACCGCACGACTACGTCAACCTGCCGGTGTTCAGCGCCGACGGCACCCACCTTGCCTGGTCGGCCGGCGACCGGGTGAACGACAAGATCGAAAAGTGGTACGCCTACCTCGATGGCAAGAAGCAGAAGAAGTTCGAGTGGGCGGGTCCGGTGGTCATGGATGCGGCTGGCAAGCAGACCGCCTACTGGGCCGGCAAGGGCGTCAAGTTGAGCAAGGATGGCTGGTACCGCGGTGGTGAGTATCACTTGATCCTGGGTAAGAAGAAGGTCGCCGAGGTACGCCAGTCACCGGAGTGGGCGCCCGCCCTCAGCCCCGACGGCAGCGAAGTTGCATGGAGCGTGCTCACCGACCGCTATCAGGTGATGCGCGGGAAAGATGAGTTCGGTCCCTACCTGTGGACGTCCGGACTGACCTGGAGCGCCGACTCTTCCACCCTGGCGTGGCAGGCCGCCGACGGCGCCAACCTGGGCGCTGGTTTCGGCCAAGGGCCGATGCCCGGTGCGATCTACGTCAACGGAATCGCGCACGGCCAGGACTACCAGAGCGTGGCGGCGCCGGCGCTCGGACCGCAGGGCAAGCGCCTCGCCTTCGTGGCGTTGAAAGACGAGCAGGTGCTGGTGGTTGTCAATGGCAAGGAATGGGCCAGTCGCTGGGACCTCGCCGGCACGCCGGTCTTCGATGCCAGCGGAGAACACCTGGCGGTGTGCGTCAATCGCGGCATGAAGCGGTCCGAAAACGGCATGCCGATGCTCGACACGGGCTGGCTGGACGGCAGCGACTACGCGGTGATCGATCCGGTCACTGGGCAGACCGTGCTGCAGCAGGCCAAGGGCGAGTGCTTCCTGCTGGTCGACGACAAGCAGGTCGGCCAGGCCTGCCGCCGCGCCATCGGTCCGGTGTGGTCGCCGCAGGGCGAGGTGGTGGCCTACCGCGCCGAATACGAGGATGGCTGGAAGATCGTCGTCGGGGAGCAGGCCAGCGAGATCTACGACGAGCTCACTGCCCCCGTTTTCAGCCCCGACGGCCGCCACGTGGGCTTTGGTGCGCGCTCCGGCCGCGACATCTGGTGGAAGGTGCTGACCGTGCGGTCCGACTCGCCGTAGAATGAAATCTGCCACTGGATGGTGGCGTTCTCCCTCCCCACACAACCCCATGCTCCATCCCTGCGCCCTGGCCGCTGTTGCGGTTCTGCTGACCCCTATTGCCCTACCCGCCCAAGGAGCGGGAATTCTTTCCTGGGGCGATGACACCTTCGGCGAAGTCTCCCTCGCGCCGACCGCCGAGGATCTGATCCACGTGGCCAAGGGTTGGCAGCACGGGATCGCCGTGCACGCCGATGGATCTCTGCAGTCCTGGGGCCGCATCGATCGTTTCGGCGAGTTGGCCGGCACTCCCGGCGACGTCGGCTACCAATCCGTTGCCGCGGGTGCGTGGTATTCGCTGGCATTGCGCGCCGACGGCAGCATCGCGGTGTGGGGCTACGACACCTTCGACCAGGTTTCCACCGCGCCGACCGCCGCGGGCCACCTCGAGGTGGCCGCCGGAGACTTCCACGGCCTGGCACGACGCGCCAATGGTTCGATCGCGGCGTGGGGTCGCAACGACGCCGGCCAGGTCGGCAACGCTCCATCCGGATCCGGCTACGCGCAACTCGCCGCCGGTTATCTGCATTCGCTGGCGCGCCACAGCGATGGTTCGCTGTTGTCGTGGGGCAGCAATGACTTCGGCCTGGTCAGCAATACCCCTGGCGGCAATGACTTCGTCGACATCGCTGCCGGTTACCGCCACTCCCACGCGGTGCGCGCCGACGGCACCTTGGTGTCGTGGGGGGATGACACCCTTGGTGTGGTTTCGCAAACCCCAGGCGGCAATGGTTTCCTGCGCGTCTCGGCCGGTTTCTACCACGCGATGGCACTGCACAACGACGGTTCGGTGGTGGTGTGGGGCGACAATCGCTTCGACCAGATCAATGACGTGCCGCCCTTCCGCATCTTTGCGCTCCCGGTGGCCGGCGGCTACTCGTGCCACGCGCTAGGACAGCTCGATCCAGACCTGGACAGCGACGGATTGAGCGATTCGGAAGAAGACCTCAATGGCGACGGACTGGTCGACCCCGGCGAAACCGATCCCTTTGACCAGGACAGCGATGATGACGGCCTCGGCGACGGCGAAGAAGCCTTGACGCTGCTCACCGATCCCCTGGTCGATGACACCGACTTGGACGGCGTGCAGGACGGAACCGAAATCGGCCGCGACAGCGTGGTGTGGGACGGCGATCTCGACGGCGACGGCACGCCCGACGTGCTCGGCACCAATCCGGCGCGCTTCACTCCGGACAGCGATCCGCTGTCGCAGACCGACCCCTTGGTTGCCGACAGCGATGGGGGGGGGCTGAGCGACGGCATGGAAGACCTCGACGCCAACGGCGCGGTCGACCTGCCGGACGAGTTCGATCCGACCGCTCCAGGCGACGACGAATTCCTGCTGGTCGTGGACCCATTGATCCCCGGCGAGTTCTACACCATGACAGCAGGGCCGGTGCGTGCCGGCAGCCACGTGTACATCCTCTCCAGCCTGGTCGGGCCCGGACCCCTCGACACCTTTTTCGATTTGCAGTTACATCTCGATCTGCCGATCAATTTCATGGTTGACGAGGTCACGCTGGTCGTCGACACCGTCAGCGGCCAGGCCTTCGTGCCGATATTTGCTCCGCCAGGAACTCCGGTCTGGTACCACTCCGTCGAACAACTGACCGCGCGCAATTCCTTCCGCGTTTCCAATCCGGTGATGCGAGCCGTGGAGTGAACCATCCCCGGTTAGGTGCCCCAGCCTGGGCTGGTCATGTTTCGGCAACATTTATTGCATAAGTTTGTCTGAGGCCTTTCACCATGCACGCCACCCTTCTGATCCTTTTTTGCTCTGGGTTCCTTGCACCTGATGGTGCACAAAACCCGCGTCCTGCGCAGCGCGTAGACACATCCACCGGCATCGTTATCGGCACCGCCGTAGGTAGTGATGGCGATTTCTCGGTGGTGGCCTATAGCCAGGGAGATCCCTACTCGACGCGCATCCTCGCTTCGTGCAGCGACGGGCGCGGCCTGACCTGGAGCGCGCCGGTGCCCGTCGACGGCGGGTTTTTCAACGCGCACAGCCTGCTCGCCATTGACTCGGTGTCGGTGGCGGGGGATCGCGCATATGTCTACTGGCGCGATCAGCGTCACGGGCCCAATGCCGACGAAATCTATTTCAATTTCAGTCCGGATCGAGGAGCGAGCTGGGTTGGCGAGCGGCGCCTCGACAAAGGCCGGGCGATTGGTTCTGGCTACGTTCAGTTCAGTGCCATGGCGGTGTCGCCGGAAGCAGGGGGTGCGGATCACGTCTACGTCCTGATGTCGGTGGTCCCGGCTCCCGGCGCCAAGCGGGAACTGGTGCTGGCCGCGTCCCACGACGGCGGAGTGAGTTTTCAGCCCAGCACGAGAGTTGGCGCTCTGGGTGCCGGGACCGCCGACGTCAACGGCATCGGCCTGGCCGCCCAAGGCCAGAGGGTGCACGTGGTGTGGGCCGATGACCGAGTCGGCACGGAGCGCGGCGTCTACTACCAGGTCAGCAACGACGGCGGCCTCAGCTGGCTGCCCGCCGACTTGCGCCTCGACACCACCCAGGCCTCGACGGTCGGCAACGCCGACCAGTCGGTGGTCATCGCCGCCCGCGGCAGCCGCCTGCTGGTGGTGTGGAACGATCGCGATGCCGGCGCCACCAGCCACGACCTGCGTTTCAATCATTCCAGTGACGGCGGCCTGAGTTGGGACGGTGACCAGCAGTTCGGCGATGCCATACCGGGCGTGGATGACACGCGTTTTCCGCAGCTGTTTCTCAATGACGACGCCATGGTGGTGGCGTGGGAAGATGATCGCGAAGGCGTGGACAACGTCTTTGTCGCCGTATCCACCGATCTGGGAGTGAGCTGGAAGTCCACCCAGTTGTCGCAGGGTTCCGGGATCTTTCCGCGCCTGGCCTCGGACCCCTCGTCCGACACCATCGCCCTGAGCTGGTCCGGTTTCTACGCCCCGAGCCCGGCCTTTGCCAGTCTCGGCCTGGCCTCCGGCCGCTCATGGACCCCGGCCTTCGAACTCTCCGACAACCTCGCCGACGTCGACACGAGCTCGCTGGCGATGAATCCCCGCTATGGGAATTTCATCGCTTCGTGGATGGCCCAGGAACCTTGTGACAACCACACCTATACCGGCGGATTCCGCGCTGCCACGCTGCGCCTCAGCGGCGCGCCTTCGGCCGGCCAGCCGCTGCATTTCGAGTTTCATTACTTCCAGCCGCAGGCGGCTTCGCACGCGATGGTGGTGGCTTCTGGCGGCCTGGGGCAGGCGCGCCTGCCCGGCGGGGATGGTCGCGTGCTCGGCCTACGTGATGACCCGATTCTGCGCGCATCGCTCGCCAATCCGGGAGATCTGATCGCACGCATCGGCACCGACGGCAGCGGCAGCACCGCCGACCGGCCGTGGCCGGCGCGGCTGCCGGTCGGAACCTCGGTCTATTTCGTCGCCGTCGGGCTCGATCCGGCAACCGGTGCATTCGGCGACCTCAGTGACGTGGTTCACGCTATGGTCGAATAGACGCCGCCACAGCAGTCCCACTCCAGGGCCACCCCCGGCCCGCGCCCGGTTCACGCCCGGCCCGCGCCCGGTCTCCGATTCCGGCCTCCCATGCTCGCGCTTCTTTTCCTCCTTTTCCCGGGCGTCCAAGCAGGTGCACAGGAACCCCCGCCTGCGGTGCTCGATGGCAAGGGACCCCAGCTGGTCCGTCAACACCTCGAGGGCATGGTGCGCGCGGCGGCGGCGCGACCGCTTCCGGCCGATGCGCGTGCCCACCGCGCGCGCAACGCCGCCGACCGCGTGTTGCTGATGCGGGCGCTCGGCCTCGAAAACCTGTCCTCGGCGAACCCTTTGCAGGCCCGCATCACCGGCACGCTGCAGCGCGACGGCTACCGCATCGAGAAGCTGGTCTACCTGAGCCTGCCCGGCTTCCACGTGACCGCGCATCTCTACGTACCCGAGGGGCACGGTTCCGGGCCCTTCCCGGTGATCGTCAACCCCCACGGGCACTGGCCGCACAAGAAGGCCGAACCGGTGGTGCAGACGCGCGCCATCGCCCAGGCGCGCGCCGGCTACCTGGCCATGGTGGTCGATTCTCCCGGCCACTCCTTCGAAGGCGACCGTCCGGTCGAACGCCGCTGGCAGGGCAGCCATAACGACTGGGCGCTGGCGCTTTCCACCGGCGGCGTCACCGGTTTCTACGTCTGGGACCTGATGCGCGGTCTGGACTATCTCGAGGGCCGGGCGGACGCAGACATGCACCGCGTCGGCATCACCGGTGCCTCTGGGGGGGGGCTGACCACCCTATACGCATTCGCCGCCGACCCACGTTTTCGCTGCGCGGTGCCGGTGGTCTACGCCAGCAGTCTCGAGGTCAATCCGCACAACGGCTGCCTGTGCAACCACGTGCCCGGCGCGCTCAAACTGGGTGACCGCGCCGACGTGCTGGCGCTGCGTGCGCCGGCGCCGGTGCTGGTGATCGGCGCCAGCGAGGACCGCGAGTTTCCCGCCGAAGGCACGCGCCGCACCGGCCACAAACTGCGCGCGCTGTATCAGTTGCACGGCGCCGCCGAGCACGCGCGCTGGCAGGTGTTCGATTCGCAGCACGACTACAACCAGCCGATGCGCGAGCAGGCGATGGGCTTCTTTGACGAATTCCTGCGCGGACGCGGCGACGGCAGTCCGGTGATGGAGCCGGCGATCACCCCTGCCGACCCGCTCGATCCTGAACTTGCGGTGCTCGCCGAAACTCCGCCGCAGGTGC
Organism: Planctomycetota bacterium; assembly: GCA_021776925.1. Classification (GTDB taxonomy): domain Bacteria; phylum Planctomycetota; class UBA1135; order UBA1135; family UBA1135; genus JAJFFB01. The sequence goes on from JAJFFB010000009.1 coordinate 43,985, forward strand.
GCAGCATGCGCGACCACGCCCGCAGCCGTCTGCACTACGGAGGGCGCGGTGGCTGGGAGGACAGCGTGATTCAAAACGGCGGCCTGCCAGCGCTCAGCGAAATGCGCGGCGAGGTCCTCCAGCGCACTCCCTTCGGTGTCGATGGGCGCAGCAACGCGCTGCGCATCGGCACCCGGGTCGGCCCCGATCTCGCCGCACTGCTGTTTCAACCAGAAGCAGTGCCGCGCGCCTTTCTGATCCTGGTTGCCGAAGGCGGCAAGAACGCCGCCGCAAACGAGTTCGAGATCGCCACCCTGGTCGCCGACGGCTACGCCTGCCTGGCGCTGGACGTGCGCGGTTTCGGCGAACTCGAGGGTCTAGACCCGCGCCTGCGCGCCTATCTCGGCGTAGCGGCGCCTTTTTTGATGGCGCAGGACGTCGTCGCTGCGGCCGACGCGGTGGCGCCAAGCGAGGTACCGTGGGCGGTGCTCGGCCGCGGCGCCTGTGCATCCCAGGTCGCGTTGATGGCGTCTTTGATGCAGCCCCGCTTCACTTTTGTCGTCGGCCTGGAAGGGCTGCGGTCCTACGAAGAGGCCTTCGAACAAGCCCAGCGGCCCGCCGCGCTGCAGCCGGGCGCGGTCTACGGCGCGTCGCTCGCCAATCTGCGTATGGCTGTTCAGGTTGCGGCGCTGTGGCACAACTCCGGCGACGATCCGCCCGACTGGAAGAGCGCCCTGGGCGCGGTCTTCCCCAGCGGGGGGGGCTTGGCCCAAGCGCGGCGCAACGCGCTGGACGCGCAAGAGGCGTTGCAACGGTGCCGGCTGTTTGTCTCCGGCTGGATGGCTCACGCCGATCCGCTCAGCGGCCTGATCCCGACCAACTTCAGCGGCGGCAAGGACCTCTGGACGGCCGCCAACAGCGCCGCCGACAACTACCCCTTCATGGTGCTGACCGCCGCGCTGACCGATCGTGAGCTGCTCGCCGGCTCGATGCTCGAAATGTTGAACACCGAACGGCGCCTGACCACCCGGCCCTCGGGTCTGCCCGACGACTGGTCCTTCAGCCGCGAGGCTTTCCGCCACGACCAGCCCAATCTGTCGCGCATGCAGTTCGGCGCTTCGGAGTACGTCAAGGACGGTCTGCTGCCGCTGACCGAATGGCTGGGCCCGAGCCCGTGGAGCGCGCGCATGATCGAATTGATCGAGGCGATCTGGGCATCGGCCGAGCATCCGACCGCCGCCGGCCTGGTGCCGACCGACAACGTTGAGGTGCACGGTGAAATGCTGCAGACCTTGAGTCGCGTCTATTGGATGACCGGCGAACACAAGTACCTCGAATGGGCGCTGCGCCTCGGGGATCACTATCTGTTGGGCGAAGACAACCCGCTGCGCAGCGACCGCGTCCTGCGGCTACGCGACCACGGCTGTGAAGTGATCTCGGGCCTGTGCGAGCTGTATACGACCCTGCACTTCGTCATGCCGGCGAAGAAAGAGGAGTACCGAGCGCCGCTGCATGAACTGCTCGACCGCATCCTCGATATCGGCCTGAATGAAGACGGCCTATTTGTCGATCAGGTCCACCCCATCAGCGGTGAGCAGCGCTTGTTCAGCGGCCGCGGGGCCAAGGCCACCGACACTTTTGGCTATACGCTGAACGGCTACTACGCGGTGTATCTCGTCGACGGTGACGAGGATTATCGCCAGGCGGTGCGCAAAGCCCTGTCGGTGCTATGGCGCGGATACCGCAGCCATCCATGGGAGGGCTCCAGCTCCGACGGCTACGCCGATGCGATCGAGAGCGCGCTCAACCTCTACAACCGCGAGCCGGTGGCCTCGTGCGCCAGATGGCTGGATTCCGAAATCCGCGTGATGTGGAGCAAGCAACAGGCCGACGGGGTGATCGAGGGCTGGCACGGCGACGGCAACTTCGCCCGCACCAGTCTGATGTATGCCCTGTGGAAGACCCAGGGCGTGACCGCGCGGCCGTGGCGCTCCGACCTGCGCCTGGGTGCGGTGCGCGAAGGAGAAGTTCTGCATCTGACCCTCGAAGCCGACGCACCATGGAGCGGGCAGCTCCACTTCGACACCGCGCGCCACCGCACCCACCTGCATATGCCGCTGGACTGGCCGCGCATCAATCAGTTCCCGGAGTGGTTCGTGGTCGACGCTGACAAGCGCTATCAGGTCGAGCCCACCCGGGATTCCGCCGGCGAGGTCCGCAGCGGAGACCAGCTTGCCGCTGGCTGGCAGCTGCACCTGGAGGCAGGCGACCTCATGACCTTGCGTGTGCAAGAGGTTGATTAGACCTTTTTGCGCCTCGCGATGCTGATGGGGTGCCGATAGGGTACCGATCGGGTACCGCACGCATGGTCGGCTGGTAAGCTGGACACGATGCTGTGTAAAGGATTGGGCCTGCTGCTACTCCTTGGTTTCCAAGAGCCACAGTCGCCAGAGTTGCTCGTGCCCGAAGTGCCGGTCCATGGCTCTATTGGCTCCTCCGCGGTCGAAGTCCACGCGCCTGCCCTTGACGCTGACGGCGGTTTGGCCACTTGGGGGGAAACCTACCGCATCCTGGTGAAGGAGACGGGTACGTATCATGTTGAACAACGCTCCTTTGATTTTGATTCCTATTTGATCTTGAGGGATGGCGATGGCGCGGTGGTGGGCGAAGACAATGACGGTCTGATCGGTTCCCACGCGAGACTGGAAATGGAACTGGAGGCCGGTCAGGAATACCAGTTGTCGGCGGTGGCTCTGCATCGAGGAATGGGGGAATTCGTCCTGGCTCTTCGCCAGGGTGCGGGCGAACCATTGAATCCTTCTCAGCGATCGCAGCTTGAGCATGATGATTTCTCCGAGCGCGTCACCCATTTCGAAAGGAAAGAAGGGCGCACCAGCGTTCACGTCTGGAACCTCCTGAGCGATCGAGGACTGGATCTCCTGCGTGCGGGAGAGTACCCCTTGGCGGAGCCCCTGCTTCTTCGTTGCGTGCAGTTGGATGAGGAAGTGTTCGGCAAGGGGCACCCGGACAATTCTGCGGCGATTGGAAACCTTGGGTATTTGTACCGCCTCATGGGAGAACTGGCCAAAGCCGAACCCTTGCTCCGTGAGGCGGTGGCGATCGACCAGGAACATTTGGGGCCAGAGCACCTCACCACCGGGGTTAGCTTGAACAACCTCGCGATCCTCTTGACGGATCTGGGGCGATACCAAGAGGCGATTGCGATCACGGAACGGGTTCTTGCCATTCGCAAGCGCCACCACGGTCCCAGGCATCCGGCAACGGCCACCATTCTCAACAACCTCGGGCATTTGCATCAGGTGCACGGCGACCGGCAGGGAGCCGCTTCGTTTTTTGAAAGCGCCTTGGAGATCCGTCGCAAGAGCCTGGGCGATGAGCACCCAGCCGTCGGTCAGAGTTGGAACAATCTAGGAACGCTCCTGGCCCAGAGCGGCGAGGCCGCGGCGGCGATCGACCATTACCGCCGGGCGCTCTCGATCTATGAGAACTCCATCGGCAAGGACCATCCGGAGACGGCATCGGTCTGGCACAACCTGGCCCTGGTCCAGATCCGGATCGGGGACCTGGATCTGGCCAAGGAGTCAATTCAAAAGACGCTTGCCATCCGCAGCCGGACTCTAGGTGATTACCATCCGCGTACCTTGCTCAGCATGAACGCCCTGGCTGGGATCGAGCGGAGGCTGGGGCGTTTCATTGCCGCGGCAGCGCTGCTGCAGGAAGCCAGCCGGAAGCAAGCGTGGCTGCTGGGCCCGCTGCACCCACACAGCATCCAATCGCAATACAACTACGGACTCACCCTGGCTGGTCAGGGCAGGCTCGAAGCGGCTCTGGAAAGTGTGAGCCGAGGCCTGGGAAATGCTCTGGAATATCTGGACATAGAACTTCCGACCATGACCGAAAGCGCCAGCTTTGAGTTCCTGGTCACCCTCGGAGACCCTGAAACGACCTTGCAACTCGTGCACAAGAGAGCTGCCGAGGAGCACCGAGAATATTTCAACCTCTACTTGAATTGGAAAGGCAAGGCCACGCGCATGCAGCATCAGCGCCTACTGCTGCGCCGTAACTCGGAGGATGAAGCCCTACAACAAGAACTTGCTGAATTGAAGACCCTGACGTCTACGCTCTCCTCAATGCTCTACCGGTCTGGCAAAAAGTTCACCGACGAATTTAATTCCAGGCTGCAGGACCAAAAGCAAAGGCGCATCGCTCTGGAGAGATCTATCAACCGCCGGATTCATGCGCAGACCGGCGACCTCTTGCCGGGCGCTGCGGAGATCCAGGCCGCCCTCCCCGAGCATGGTCTGGCTCTGGATTTCTTCGTCGGCGAGCGGGTTTACGCCTGGGTGGTTCCCAAGACGGGAGTAATCCGCCTGCGCGATCTAGGTGAATCGACAGCGATCCAAACGGCGTTGAACGCATTTCTGGACCGGACCACCGAGCGGGGCGGAAGAACGCTTGGGGACACCGCGGATCCCTCAGTCGCACTGAGAGCATTGATCTGGGAACCCTTCCGGGAGGAAACCAAGGGTAAGGAAACGATCATCCTGAGCCCCGATGGCTTCCTCTGCAGACTTCCTTTCGCTGCTCTGTCTGACGCCGATGGGCGATTCCTGTTGGAAGACCATCGCTTCTACTACGCTTCGGACCTGACCCGAATTCCTGGCCACGAGCCGGGTGCATCAGGTCGCCAAGGACCGATCCTGGCCTTGGCCGACGTCAATTACTACCGACGTGGGCCTATGCCTGCGCAGGCTCAGACCTCCGGCCTGCCACGTTCCTCCCTGGGCCGGACCTGGCCATCCCTGAGCGCGACCAGGCAGGAACTGGCGTTGCTAAAGGACCTGCACAGCATCGTGCTCAAATGGGACAGTCCTTTCATGGAACTGGTCGGACCGGCGGCCACCGAAGAGGCCGTGCGCGCCGGACTTCCTGGCAAGCGCTATCTGCATCTTGCCACGCACGGGTTTTTTGAACCCGAGAGCCTGCCTTCGCTGGCCGCAGAGTTGCAACGCCTTCAAGCACCCAGTGATTTGGATATCCAGCAAAGGGCTGTGGGCCAGTTGCCAAGCCTCCTTTCGGGTCTTGTCCTGGCCGGTGTGAATGCTGCAAGCGAGGAAGGCCGCGACGATGGATTTCTGACCGCCGAAGAGATCCAGAACCTGGACCTCTCTGCCTGTGACCTGGCGGTACTCTCTGCTTGTGAAACCGCACTCGGTAGCATTCGGTCTGGAGAGGGCATGATGAGCATGCGGCGTTCCTTCGAGCTGTCAGGGGCCAAGACCGTGCTCGCCTCGCTGTGGAGGGTAGACGATCAGGCAACTGCCAGCTTGATGCAAGACTTCTACCTGAACTTCCTTTCCCAGAGGTTGGACAAAGGCGAAGCCCTGTACCAGGCCCAGTTGGAACAGCTGCGGCAGAATCGCGCCGACTACCAGGGCGACGCCCGCCCCAGCACCTGGGGTGCCTTTGTGCTTAGCGGGGACTGGCGCTGAGAGCGGGATTTGACAGAATCAGGAGCCAGCATGAAATACCTGCTCCTCACCCTTGCTGCCGGCGGCATTGCTCTTGCCGGCGATCCCGAACCGCGGGCCTACGCCCTGCTCGACCCGAACTCCAAGGATGAAGTCCTGGTGGTGTTGGAGCACCAGGGCGATCACGCCGCGGTCATCTGGGACGCTGAAGATGAGCAGTTCGGCGAGGTCAAGAAGGATCGGGGAGAGGTGCTCGAGCCGACGCCCTTCGGGGTCAAGTTGATCGCCCCGGGTGACATGGACACCACGCGCAAGGCTTATCCCAACCTCGATGCTATCGACGACGTGGTGTTCAAGGTGGCGGGGGAAAAAGATGAGGTCTTTGCCAATTCCACTTTCCCGGCCCAAGGACTGCACCACCATCGCTTCGATCTGGAAGGACGGTTGGAAGCCTATGCCGACGGCAAGGGCAGTTATGACAACTTGCGCTCTTTCCGTTAGGTGAGCAAGGCTGGCAAACGCCTCGACATCTGGCCCGAATCAATCAGCAGCGGTGGCGGAGATACGATCACCACCCAGCGCCGCGTTCCCGAGAACCTGCCGCGCGGCGCCAAATTACAGCTCGGCGTCCTGGTCGGAGCCAAGCGCGAACGCGTGGAGTTCTCCTTCTCGCAGATCCTGAGAAGCGACGCCTGAATCAGAACTGCCACAGCAGACCGATGCCTGCACCGGCGCCGGACGGGTCCAGGATCGGCACCAGCTGGCCGCCGAGGATTTCGGCCTGGTGTTCGCGCGCGATGGTTGTGCCGATCACCCAGCCGACGGTCCAGCCGGCGATGACGTCGTCCAGGTCGTGTTCACGGTCATCCATGCGCTGGAAGCCGACCATCATTGCGAGCGCGTAGGCGGGGACTCCGGCCTTCCAGCCGTACTGTTCACCAAGTGCGGCAGCCGCAGCCATGCTCATCGAGGAATGTCCGCTGGGGAATCCTTCCGGGATTCCGTTGGGTCGTTCGTCGCGGAACAGGGCCTTCATCGCCAGCGTGCTGACCCCGGTCACGATCAGCGTCGATGCCAGCGCCTGGCTCTTTTCGACGCCCTCGGCGTTATCCGCAAGAGCATTGATTCCGTACCAGGCGGCGGTGCCACCGAGCAGGACGTAGCCGGTGCCCAGGTAGTCCAGCGCGTGGCTGGTCACCCGCGGCAGGTAGTCGCGTGAATCGAAATCCGCAGCCAGTTCGTCCTCGACCCCGGCCGAGTCGAGGCCCAGCGCCAGCGCGAGACCGCCGCCGAAGTAAAGCCAGGTCGAAGGAGCGAGGTAGACCGATTTGGTGTCTTCCCACATGCCGGCCAGAAAACCACTCTGCTGGTAGCTGCGATGGGCAGCGCCGCTCAAGGAGGGCGGATAGCCCGGGCGCCAGTCGCGAGTGGGCGCGTTGGTACATGAAACCGCAGCCATGGATGCCAGCAAGAGGGTCAGGCACGGTGCGGGTTTCAATGGCATCGCGAATCGATCTTAGGAATCCGATATGCCGCTTTCATCTATTTTGATTCCTTTGGAACGAGCGCTACGATGAATGCGCCTTGCCCTTCGGCTTGCTGGCCGGACTCCATGTTGGATCGCCTTGCGCATCTGCCTGCTGACCAATCAAGACATCGACGAAGACCCGTTCCCGAAAGAGGACTGGCCTTGCGATCCGCGGCCCTACCTGCCCGATGCCGACTGGCATCTGGAAGTTTTGCAGGACAAGGAAAGCGGACCGCTGCGCACCCGCGAATTGATCGAAGAGGGATTTGACCTGTTCTTCAACCTGTGCGACGGCGCCGAAGGCCAGGACGACGAGCCCGGCGTCGAGGTGGTGCAGATGCTTGAGAAGCACGGCGTGCCCTTCACCGGCGCAAGTTCCGAATTTTACGAGCCGACCCGCATCGAAATGAAGGAAGCCTGCGCCCGGGCCGGGCTTGCCTCGCCCGACTACGTGCTGGCGCGAAACCGGCGCGACCTGAAACGGGCTCTGCGCGACCTCGAGTTCCCACTCTTCGTCAAGCACCACAACAGTTATGCCAGCATCGATTTGAGCCGCCATTCGCGCGCCCAGTCTCCGGCCGGCCTGGAACGCCAGTTCAATAAGATTGTCTCGCGGCACGGTGCAGCTCTGATCGAGGAATACATCGAAGGGACCGAGTGCACGGTCCTCGTCGCCGAGAATCCCAAAAACCCCAAACGCCCCATCGCCTATACCCCGGTGGAGTATCGTTTTCCCGCAGGAGAGAGCTTCAAGCACGAGAAGCTGAAGTGGGAAGATTTTAACGGGCTCGACGCGTTCCCGGTCCGCGATCCTGAACTCGCCGAGCGATTGCAGGCTGAGGCGATCCGCTTGTTCCTCGAACTCAAGGGCGCGAGTTTCGGCCGCGTGGACGTGCGCGTCGCCGCCGACGGAACCCCGTACATGTTGGAAATGAACTCCAACTGCGGCCTCTACTATCCCGAGGATGCGCCCGGTAGCGCCGACCTCTGCCTGCGCTTCGACCCTGCCGGCCACGAGGGGTTCACCCGCCAATTGGTGGCGGTCGCTCTCCAGCGCGCCAGGCGGGCGGCCAGGGCGTCCTCCAAGGGAACGGCCAAGAGATCGGCCAAGAGAGCCACCAAGGCACGCTAGTCGCCTATCGATGCGCTTGCTAGCCTCATAGGCATGCAGTCCCTCTTGCGGAAGGGTCGCGCCCTGACTTGCGCGGTTTCCACCACGGCGCTGGCCTTGGTGGTGCCCTGGGTCCCGCTTACTGGTGACCGCGAGCCACTTTCCTTCAATCGGGACGTCCGCCCGATCCTTTCCAACAACTGCTTCCGCTGTCACGGTCCCGATCCGTCCACACGAGAGGCCAAGCTGCGATTGGATACCCAGCAAGGCTTGTATGCCGACCTGGATGGAATCCCTCTGGTCGCTCCGGGTGACCCGGAGGAGAGCGAACTGTATTTGCGCATCGCCTCGGAGGATGCCGAAGATCGCATGCCGCACCCGGATTCCGGGCTGACCCTGACCGAGGAACAGATCAGCACCATCGCCCGGTGGATCCGCGAAGGGGCGGTGTACGAAGGTCACTGGGCCTATCAGTCTCCTCGGCCGGTTGATCCACCCGAGGTCGGTGATGCGAAATGGTCCCGTTCACCGGTGGACCCCTTTGTCCTGCGCGCCCTTGAGCAACGCGCTTGGGGAGCTTCCCCCGACGCTGACCCCCGCTCCCTGGTCCGGCGTCTGTACCAGGATCTGACCGGACTTCCGCCGACCGCGGCCGAGGTCGCGGCGTTCTCCGCGCAACCCCTGGAGCTTGCTTTGGAGTCCACGGTGGATCGTCTGCTGGCCAGTCCGCACTACGCGGAACGCATGGCTGTGCACTGGCTGGACCTGGTGCGTTACGCCGATACCGTCGGCTACCACGGGGATCAGGATCGCAGCATGTCTCCATTTCGGGACTACGTGATCCAGGCCTTCGCCGACAACATGGCCTACGATCGTTTCGTGATCGAACAATTGGCCGGCGACCTGCTGCCCGAGGCCACTCTGGAACAACAGATCGCCTCCGGCTTCAACCGTTTGAACCAGATCACCGCCGAAGGCGGTGCCCAGGAGAAGGAATACCTTGCGATCTACGCCGCCGATCGGGTGCGGACCACCGCGACGGTATTTCTCGGTTCGACCCTGGGTTGCGCGCAGTGTCACGACCATAAATTCGATCCGTTCACGACCAAGGACTTCTATTCCTTCGGTGCGTTCTTCGCCGACCTCGAAGAACGCGGTGTCTATAACGGCGCCAACCAGGACGGGAACTGGGGGCCGCGCGTCGAGGTTCCGACCGCAGAGGAACAAGCCCTGATTCAGGAGCAGGAAATGCAGTTGGCCTCCCTGCACCAGGCTCTGGACACCAACACGCCGCAAATCGAGGCGCTGCAACTCTCCTGGGAAGAGGAACTGCGGCGGCGACTTCCGGCCCAACCCGAAGACTTCGACTGGATCGATGACGCACAGGAAAACGGCGGCACCACTTCGGGTTCCTGGACCTTCGTCGGCAGCGATCAGGTCGAGGCCCTCAGCGGTGCCAAGGCGCGACGGCAAGAGGGATCAGAAATCGTGCAGCATTTCTTCCACGACGCCGATCGCCGGGTGCGAATCGGTGCGCAGGACCGCTTCTTCACGCACGTCTGGATCGATCCCGAATCTCCCCCCGACACCTTGATGCTGCAAATTCATGCCGGCGCCACTTGGGAGCACCGGGCCTATTGGGGGGCGGACAAGATCAATTTCGGAGGGATCGGCCGGAAGGGCCCCGGACACCGCCACCAAGGACCTTTGCCTGCAGCAGGTCAATGGGTTCGGCTGGAGGTCGATGCAGCCACTCTCGGGCTGGTGCCCGGCGAAGAAGTCGACGGCATGGCCTTCACCCAGTTCGGGGGACGCGCCTACTGGGATCGTTCCGGCCTGCACGCGCAGAACCCACTGCACTCGATCGAGGGGATCGATTCCGGGATCCAACAGGCCTTGGTTCTTGCGCCGGAGGAACGGACCACTGAACAACGACAGGAACTCTCCGTTCTCCACCGTCGCCTCTGTCCTGAACTGGCCGATACCCGCGCCGAACTGGCAACCACCGAGGCGCGCCTGAAACAAGCGCGGCAGGGAGTCACCACCTCGCTGGTCAGCCGCGCGATCGAAGCACGAGTCATGCGTGTACTCCCGCGCGGCAACTGGATGGACGAGAGCGGGGAAGTCGTCCTCCCTGCGGTGCCTCGCTTCCTTGCCCAGATTCCAGGTTCCTCTTCCCAGCCTTTGGCTGAGGATGGCTCCCGCCTGGATCGCCTCGACCTCGCCCGTTGGCTGGTCGATCCACAGAACCCGCTGACCGCGCGGGTCTTCGTGAACCGCATCTGGGCGCTCTACTTCGGCCGTGGCATCGTGCGCAGCCTGGGGGACTTTGGTGCCCAGGGGGAATGGCCGGACCACCAAGAACTTCTCGATTGGCTCGCCCTGGACTTCGTCGCCAGCGGTTGGGACGTGAAACACCTGGTGCGGCGCATCGTCACTTCACGGACCTATCGTCAGGCCTCGGCCGGTTCCGGACCCCTATGGAACCGGGACCCGGAAAACCGCGCGCTCGGCCGCCAGCAACCCTATCGGATCGACGCCGAATTCGTGCGCGACCACGCGCTCGCGGTCAGTGGACTATTGAACCGCAGCGTCGGCGGCCGCAGCGCCAAGCCCTACCAGCCGGCAGGCTTCTGGCGCGAACTCAACTTTCCGGTGCGCCAATGGAAGCACGACCCGAGCGTGGCCGGATTGAGGCGCGGCCTCTACACCTACTGGTGTCGGACCTTTCTGCATCCGAGCCTGGCCGCCTTCGACGCGGTAAGCCGCGAGGAATGCGCGGTCGAGCGGACCCGGTCCAACACTCCGCAGCAGGCTCTGGTCCTCCTGAACGACCCGACCTACGTGGAAGCCGCACGCGCGCTGGCGCTGAGAATCCTGGCGCAAGCCCCGTCGGATCCACTCGGCCGCATTCGATTCGCCTTCCAGACCACCTTGCAACGGGACCCCCGCGGCGACGAGATCCAGGTCATGCTCGGCTTCCTGGAAGCGCAGCGGAGCAGGATCGAGGCAACACCGAGTTCATCCACAGGACTGTTAACCGTGGGGGACCACGCCCGGGTCGACGCACAGGACTCGGACGAAGTCGTCTTATGGACCGAGACCGCGCGGGTCCTGCTCAACCTCCACGAATTCATCACCCGCTCCTGATGAACCCAGGGCCCAACCCGAGTCGCATGTCCCGACGGGACTTCTTTCGCCGCGGTGCAGGTGGCCTTGGTGCGATCGCATTCGGTAGCTTGCAAGAGCCACTGGCCGCCCACAGTCTGCCCCATTTTGCACCGCGGTGTCGGCGGGTGATCCATCTCTACATGGCCGGTGGACCTTCGCACCTGGAGACCTTCGACTACAAGGCGGAACTGGCTCGACGCCACGGCGAAGCGATGCCGGAGTCGTTCACCGCCGGACAACCGATCGCCCAGCTGCAAGGCCAGGAATTGAAGTGTCTCGCGCCGCAGCATCCCTTCGAACGCTTCGGCGAATCCCAGCAGGAGATCTGCTCCTTATTCCCGCACATCGGCAGCATCGCCGACGACATCTGCATCGTGCGTTCGATGCATACCGATCAGATCAATCATGATCCGGCGCACACCTTCATGAACACCGGTTCGCAGATCTCGGGCCGTCCGAGCATGGGATCGTGGGTGAACTATGGGCTCGGCAGCGAATGCGAGGACCTGCCCGGCTTCGTGGTCATGTCCTCGGTCGGCAAGGGCGGCCAGAGCCAACCGATCGCGTCCCGCCAGTGGCACTCCGGTTTCCTGCCGTCCAAATTTCAGGGAGTGCCCTTCCGCAGCAGCGGGGACCCGGTCGAATACCTGGGTAATCCGTCGGGCATCGATCGTGAGGATCAGCGCGCCGCCCTCGATGCCATTGCGGCCCTGAACCGGTCCCACGCCGAACTCGTGCACGACCCCGAGATCGAGACGCGCATCAGTCAATACGAGATGGCCTTCCGCATGCAGGCCAGTGTGCCCGATCTGATGGACCTGTCGGGCGAACCCGAATCGGTTCTTGAGGAGTACGGCACGCGAGGCGCCGACGGCAGCTTCGCCGCCAATTGCCTGTTGGCGCGTCGTCTGGCCGAACGCGGGGTGCGCTTCATCCAGCTCTATCACCGCGCCTGGGACCACCACGGCGCGGTCAAGCGCAGTATGGAGATCACCGCAGGCGAGGTCGACCGCGCCAGTGGAGCCTTGATCCGTGACCTCAAGCGTCGTGGCCTGCTCGAGGACACGCTGGTTCTCTGGGGAGGCGAATTCGGTCGCACTCCGATGGGGCAGGGTGATGGGCGGGACCATCACATCAAGGGTTTCTCCCTGTGGCTCGCCGGCGGTGGCATTCGCGGCGGCATGAGTTACGGCGCCACCGATGATTTCGGTTATCACGCGGTGGACCGCCCGGTCCACGTCAACGATCTTCACGCCACCATGCTGCATCTGCTCGGCGTCAACCACACGCGTCTGACCTATCGATCGCAGGGGCGGGACTTCCGCCTCACCGACGTCGGCGGCCACGTGATGCAGGACTGGATTGCTTGACCCTTGTTGGCTTCAATCGACGGTCCACCCCGCCGTCCGACCGCGCTAGAATCCTCGCCTCAGGTCAGTCCCCGTAGCTCAGTAGGATAGAGCGACGGTTTCCTGACGGTCTTTTCGGTGACCCAGGCGGACTGTGGAGGCCATGCTGTGCCAGGAGGGGACTCCAGGTCCTGCATGTTCGAAAACTGGTGTCGCGCCCGTAGCTCAGTCGGATAGAGCGGCTGATTCCTAATCAGCAGGTCGCAGGTTCAAATCCTGCCGGGCGCACCATCGGCTCGAAATAGGCAGCGTCATGACACCTTCGCCCTCAGCGGGGCTTGACCAGCACCAGGGCTCTTCTGTGGGGAATCTGACCCCATCGGGTTTTGCGACCCGCCACTACCAGCACGCCTCCGCTGGCGGCAGAGTGAAGGACACCAGGAACCTTGGCGGATTCCCGGCGTCGAGATGTAGAGCGGATCGCTAGCGGATGTCGAAGCGGTCGAGTTCCATGACCTTCGCCCACGTGGCGGCGAACTCCTGCACGAATCGGCCTTCGCCGTCCGCGCTCGCGTGGACCTCGGCCAGCGCGCGCAGTTGCGAGTTCGATCCGAACAATAGGTCGACCGAGGTCGCGGTCCACATCGGCTCGCCGCTGTCGCGGTCGCGGCCCTGGAAAACGTGCAGGCCGTCAGTCTTCGACCAGGTGATGCGGGTGTCAAGCAGGTTCACGAACCAGTCGTTCGACAGCGTGCCCACGCGGTCGGTGAACACGCCGTGCGTGCTGCCGTCGGAGTTGGCGCCGAGCACCCTCAGGCCGCCGACTAGCACCGTCATCTCAGGCGCCGACAGGTTCAGCTGGTCCGCGCTATCGACGAGGGCACTCTCCGGCCGCAGGTGGCTGTCCGCGGTGTGGTAGTTTCGGAAGCCGTCCGACTTCGGTTCGAGCACCGCGAAGGCAGCGGCGTCAGTCAGCTTGTCGGTGGTGTCCATGCGCCCCGGCGTGAAGCGAACGTCCACATCGTGGCCGGCGGCTTCGGCGGCCGCCTCGACTGCGGCGTTGCCGCCAAGCACGATCAAATCTGCAAGCGAGACCTTCTTGTCTGCGCCCTGCGCAACGTTGAAGTCGGCCTGAATTCTCTCCAGCACACCGATCACCTTGGCCAGTTGCACGGGATCGTTTGCGGCCCAGTCCTTCTGAGGAGCGAGGCGGACGCGGGCGCCGTTGGAACCGCCGCGCTTGTCGCTGTCGCGGAAGCTGGAGGCCGAAGCCCACGCCGCAGAAACCAGCTGCGGGATGGTCAGGCCCGAATCAAGGATCCGCTCCTTCAATTCGGCGACTTCGGCGTTATCGATCAGCTCGTGGTCGAGCGCCGGGATCGGGTCTTGCCACAATTGCGGCTCCGCGACCTCCGCCCCGAGCAGGCGCGCATGTGGTCCCATGTCGCGGTGCGTCAGCTTGTACCATGCGCGCCGGAAGGCCTCGTCGAACTCTTTCGGCTTTTCCATGAAGCGCTTCGAGATTTCGGCGTAGATCGGGTCCTTTTTTAGGGCGATGTCGGTTGTGAACATCACCGGCACTGTCATCTTGCCCTTTAGGTGCGCGTCCGGTACGAACGCCGGGGCACCGACCGGCGTCCACTGGTGCGCGCCGGCGGGACTCTTCGTCAGTTCCCACTCGAAATTCCAAAGGTTGGCGAGGTAGCCGTTCGACCACGCGGTGGGGGTGGCAGTCCAGGCACCTTCCAACCCGCTGGTGATCGTGTCGGCACCTTTGCCGGAGCCGTAGTCGCTTATCCAACCGAGTCCCTGCTCCTCTACGGCAGCGGCTTCAGGCTCCGGACCGACATGGCTTGCTGGGCCGGCACCGTGCGCCTTGCCGAGTGTATGTCCGCCGGCGATAAGCGCGACGGTCTCCTCGTCGTTCATCGCCATGCGACCGAAGGTGTCGCGGATATCCTTCGCCGCGAGCAGCGGATCCGGCACCCCGTTCGGGCCTTCCGGGTTCACGTAGATGAGACCCATCTGCACTGCGGCAAGGGGGTTCTCCAGGTCGCGCTCACCGCTGTAGCGCTGGTCGGCGAGCCATTCGCCCTCCGGACCCCAATAGACATCCTTCTGCGGTTCCCAAACGTCCACGCGGCCGCCGCCAAAGCCGAAGGTCTGAAAACCCGAGGACTCCAGCGCCACGTTACCGGCGAGGACCATCAAGTCGGCCCATGAAATCGCCTGGCCGTACTTCTGCTTGACCGGCCACAGCAGGCGTCGAGCCTTGTCAAGGTTGGCGTTGTCCGGCCAGCTGTTAAGCGGGGCGAAGCGCTGCGTGCCGTCGGATGCACCGCCGCGTCCGTCGCCGACCCGGTAGGTGCCGGCGCTGTGCCAGGCCATACGGATGAAAAGGGGGCCATATGTGCCCCAGTCGGCCGGCCACCAGTCCTGTGAGGTGGTCATGCACTTCTCGATGTCGCCTTTGAGAGTATCGAGGTCAAGCTTGGAGAACTCCGCCGCGTAGTCGAAGTTCGCGCCGAGCGGGTTTGCATTCACGGAGTATTGATGGAGTACGTCGAGGTGCAGCTGGTTCGGCCACCAGTCCTGATTCGACATCACGTCAGATTGATTTTGGATCATGGGAATCTCGGCATGGGCAGGTTGGGAACAGGCTGCCAGGATCAAGAACTGGGAGAATGCGCTCGCGATGCCGGGAGCGGTAGAAAAAAGTGCGTTCGTCATCGCAATTCGGGTTTTGGGTCAGGTATGAGCCAGTGTGGATCAGTGTTCTAGGATAGGTCGAGATCGCTATAGATGCAAAGTGTTTGCAACTGAAATCATTGTGCATTCGAGAAGTCTTGGTGAAATGTTGGCCTGCCTGGAGTAGTATTGAGAATCGGCCTCCCGTCGCGGTTTGCCGGCAAACCCGATGGAACAGATCTCCCACCTTGAACGCATGGAGCGCGCCTACCTTTCCGAAGGCCTGCCAATGACCACACAGCGGCGTGCGTTGATTGAGGTTTTGGCTAGCCGCAAGGACCACCCGACTGTCGACGAGATTTTTTCGAAACTGTCGCGGCGGATCCCGGAAGTCTCGAGGACCACGGTCTACCGCTCGCTTGAGATGTTCACCGAGCTTGGGCTTATCAAGCGCGTCGAGCATCCAGATGCGGCCGCCCGCTTCGACCCAAACGTCTCGGAGCACCACCACTTCCTATGCACGAACTGCGGCGGATTGTCTGACTTGCCGGCCGGTGCGCTGCGCGGTGTCCGCCGCCTCGCGTACGTGGGTAAGGGCAAGCACACCGCCGAGGAGATCTCGGTGCTGGTTCGCGGCAGCTGCGACGACTGCTCGGCGTAGGCGCATCCCTTAAGGCATGCCCGGATTCCCATGATAGAGGGGCTTGGCCTATTCGCGGTCATGATGTGATTCGCTCCTGCCCGACGAGTACACGATGATCTTCGGGCGCAGGGGCTCGTACTTCCGTCCGCTCACGCCAGCGTGGCGGCCGTACACTTCGGGACGCCCTAGATTCCGGTTTGCACGAAGGCGGCGAGCAGGGCGCCGAGGCGGTCGTACAGCGGGTGGCGGTTGGCCTTGATCATGGCCTGGGCCAGGTCGGGCAGCCATTGGGAGGCGTGTTGCTGCCAGAAATCACGATGGCGCTGAAGCCAGACCTCTTCGCCGGACTCTACCGCCTCGAAGGCCAGGAAGTAGAGGAACTCGAGTTCGTGGCAGACGTGGTCCGGGGCATCGCGCGGGCCGGGAGCGGGTTCCAGTCCGGCCTCGGCAAAGGCTTGGGCAACCTGTTGGCTGACCACGCCCATGATGCGTTTTTCAGGGTCGCGATAGTTCGACTCGTAGGGCGGCGCGTCGATCTCGAAAGGACCCAGGAAGAGCTTGGCGTAGGCGATTTCGACCGCTTCGCGCTCGCCTCCAACGGCATCCATGGCGTCGGCCAGAGCCACGGCCAGGGCCTGCACTTCCCCGCCCAGGGGTTCGAAACCACCGCGCATCCCTGCTGCCAGTTCCTCGCTCCAGTCTCGCGGCAGGGCGAAGCACTGGGCCAGGAGCTGGCAGGCGTTGGCGTGGGCGACGAGCCCGGGCGGGACGAGGTCAGTAGTCACGGATGTAGAAGACGTGAGGGTCGGTGCCCTTCTCTTTCTGCAGCACCCGTGGCGGGTGCTTGGCCAGTGCCTTGCGCGGTGCGCTCGCGGGGTCGTTCAGGTCACCAAAGATGCGGGCACCCGATGGGCAGCTTTCCACACACCAAGGGTCTTTGCCCTTGGCCACGCGGTGGTCGCACATGGTGCACTTCTCGATGATGCCCTTGGGCCGGATCCCCTTGTAGGTCTCCGCCCGCTCAGCATTGTAGTGCGGGATCTCTTCTCCGGATTTCTCCGCCACCTCTTTGCCGCTCGAAGTGCAGCCGGCGATGGCTACCTCTTCGTCGCGCCAGCGCGAGTGCGGCTTCTCGTCGTTGCGGTAGATCGCACCATAAGGGCAGCTGACCATGCACGCGGCGCAGCCGATGCACAGGTCCGGATCGTGCAGCGTCAGGCCCTCATCCGACTTGTGCATCGCCGTGGTCGGGCAATTGGCCACGCAAGGAGCGTCCTCGCAGTGGTTGCACAGAGTCGGGATGTAGCGGTAGTTGACGTCGGGAAACTTGCCCCTGGTCTCGATGATGTGATTCGACCAGTGGAATCCCTCGGTGACGTTGTTCTCTGTCTTGCAGGAGATGTCACATCCGCCGCAGCCGACGCAGCGGTGCAGGTCGATTACCATTCCCCATCTTTCGTTGGTCATCGTATTTCCTCCGGTATGCTCACACAGAGACAACCTTCACGCGGGTGACGCCGCCGTGGCGCGCCGTGGATCCGCTGAGGCGATCGTATTCAGGTGGCAGGATCTGATTGTTGTTTCCACCCAGCGGGATGCGCTTGTGGAAATCCTGGGTTGCGACGCGGCCGTAGGCCCAGTGGCCTTGGCCGTAGCACTTGGTCACCGTCCCCGGCCGTACGCCCTCCCACAGTTTGAGGCGGGCGGTGAGCTTGCCGGTGGGCGATTCCACGCTCACCATGTCGCGGTTGTTGAGGCCGAGCCGCTTGGCATCGACCGGATTCATCTTCAGTACGTCGTCCCAGTTCTCATCGCCCGGGTCGACGTTCTTGTGCTCCTGGTACCAGGTGCAGTTGGCCGAACGCCCTTCGCGGTTGAGGCGGCTGCGGTGCTCGAAGAAGACGAAGGGGAATTCCCCCTCGTCACCCCAGCGCAGCGCCGGTTCGAAGTGGGGGACGAAGGCCTGTTCCCCGCGGGCGGTGTAGTTGGTGGCCTCGAGTACCGCGTCGACGGTGGAGCTGTGTTTCTCGGCGTGCGCGGTCAGCGACTTCTTCAGCGTTTCGCTGTAGAACTCGAACTTCTTGGTCACGGTGCCGAAGGCGCCCCACTTCTTGCCGCTCTCGTAGCGGCTGGAGTTCCATACACCCTTGTCGACGAAGTCCTGCCAGCCGGCAAGGCGATCGCCGTATTTGCCGTAGTCCTGGTGCTCGGAATTCCAGCACGCCTGGGTGAAGAATTTGGTCGCGGAAAGAGCAAACTCCTCGGAGTTGGTCGGCTGCTGGCCGGTCTCTGGATCAGCGAACTGCTCCTTGAAGTAGGTCAGCATGTTGTCGAAACCGCGCTCGGCCAGCTTTTCGGCCAGCATCCACGGAATCTCGGTTTCGTCCTGGCGCACGTCCCACATCGGTTCGATGACCTTCTGGGTCAGGGTCGAGTAGCCGTGCAGGTTTTGCTTCGACTTGAGGAAGCTCCACTTCTCGAACATGTGGTGCGCTGCGGGGAGCACCAGGTCGGCGAAGTAGGAGGTCTCAGAAGCGTGAGTAGTGATGTGGGCAAAGAAGGGCAGCTTCGACAGCGCCTCTTCCCAACGACTGGTGCCGGAGCACGAGAAAGCGAAGTTGGCCCAATAGGCGATCACGACCTTGAGGTCGTAGGGATCTTGCGCCAGCATCGCGTCGGCAACGTTGTTGGTCACCACGCCGCCGCCGCTCTTGCCCTTGGCCAGCACCGGGAAGGCCAGGGTGCCGCGCTGGTCGATCTTGGCTTCCTTGGAGTGCTTCTTGGCGATTTCGTCCTGGTAGGGACCGACGTCGGGCACGGTTTCGGCCGGCACCTTGGTCTTCTGGGTGGTGCCGCCCTTGCTGTCGGCCGAACCGACCAGACCGTTCAGCGCGTGTTGGGCCATCGCCGCGTAACCGCCGCGAGCCTGCATGCAGGAGCCCGGAGATACCCAGGAGATCGAGGCCGGCGCCGCCTTGGCAAACCCGATCGCCACGCGGCGAATCTGATCCGCAGGAATGCCGCTGCGTTCCGCGGCCCATTCGGGAGTCCGATCTTTGAGTTCAATGTTCCACCACTTGACCACACCATTGGAATGGATTTCGGTGAAGGCGGCCTCGTCTACGGCTTCTCCGTTCTTGAACAGATTGACGCTGTCGTTGAATTCGCCGACAAACTCTCGGCTCCACAGACCCTCGGTGAGGATGACGTGTGCCATCGCCACCGCGAGCGCGCCGTCTTCGCCCGGCATCACCGGCAACCATTCGTCCGCCTTGGCCGCGGTCGCGGACAGGCGCGGATCGATCACCGCGATCTCGGCGCGGTCGCGGACCTCGCCCCAGATGCTGATCGCGTGCGGGACCTGGCGGTTCGAAGCCAGCGGGTCGGCACCCCAGCACAGCACGTAGCGGGTGTTCTCGAGGTCGTAGTCTCGATAGTCCCAGAAGCCCTCGGTGTAGTAGGCGCCGAACTTCTCGGCCTCGGCGCAGATCGCCGAGTGGCTGATGCCATTGGGCGAACCGAAGATCTTCGGCACCGAACCGTAAAGGATGTCGCGCAGGTAGCTGTAGCGCCCGCGGAACACCGAGAACTTGTGCGATTCTTCGCTGGCGCGCAGTTCCATCATCTTGTCGGCCAGGGTCGACATCGCTTCGTCCCAGGTGATCGGCACGAAACCAGGATCCTGGTCACGGCCCTTCAGTGGGTTGGTGCGCTTCATCGGCACCTTGATACGGTCGGGGTCATAGACCTGCTGCAGCGCAAGGTGCGGCCGCGGGCAGATCTGCCCGTGGTTGGCCGTGGAGTGGGGGTTGCCGCGCACCTTGATCGCGCGACCATCGACCACCTTGACCTGCACCGGACACCAGGTGGTGCAGCCCTGGCAGGTCGTGGACATCCACTGGCCCTGCACTGCGGCGGCCTGGCTGCCGCTGGAGCGGGCGAAGTGGTTCAGAAAGGGGCCACCACTGGAGGCGACGAGCAGGCCGGCGCCGGTGCCGCCGAGGAAGCGGCGGCGCGAAACCCGTCCCGCGGATTGCGCACGCTGACCTTCGCTGGTTGATTGAGTTGCCATGTTTCGATGGGTCACGAGAGGCTGGGAACGGGCAGGACTGCTTGTCCGCCCAGTACGACGGCGAGGCGGAAGAAATATCCTCCGACCAGGATGAGCAGGCTGGTGGCGAAGATGCTGCGCACCTGCATGGACCGGTGGAGCGATTCTCCGCGCCACCAGGCGAAGCTGGCCAAGACCAGGGGCAGGAGCAGTCCGATGCCAATGCCCAAGGTCCAGAACATCGTGCCGACGGCGTCTTCGGCGGCGGCCAGGGCCTGCTGGTCCTGCATATTGCCCAGCCGCAAGCTCAGCCACCACAGGAAGAAGGTGCCGAGCTGGGCGGCCAGCGTGCCGACCAGGATGAAGCGCACCGGCTTCATGTCGTCGAGGAAGTGATCCAGGTGTTCCCCTTCGACCAGGCGACCGCCGATCTTCATCCGCACCAGGTGGGTCAGCATGACCGCCGCGATCCCGGTGGTGGTGAAGGCGAGCAGCGCCGCGACCACGGTCGGGCCGGTGTTCCACAACGGACGGGCGGTGACCGCTGCCAACAGCAGGCCGTGGTAGGCGCCGACAATGACGGCGATCGGCACCAACATCCAGCCAACCCGGCGCCGTTTGGGATTCGCCTCTGGGTTACGCCATTGCAGCGCGTACCAGATGCTGCCGATGACAAAGAGGGTCTGGAAGATCCCTCCCCACCACAACGGGGAAGTGGGGGCGAAACTGGTGAAGGTCACCCACAGATGCATTGGCCGCCCCAGCTTGGCGAGCAGGAAGATCAGGCCACCCACCACCAGGATCGGGGCCAGCCATGCCGCCGTCTGGGTGATGCGACGGTAGCGGCCGCGGAAGGCGGCGTGCAGACCGATCGCAAAGAGGAAGGCTCCGACTCCTGCCCCCCCCAGGAAAAGGTCCACTGCAATGCGCCAGTCCCAATAGGGTCCTGGATGGATGTTGAAGACGACTTCCGGCTCCATCTTTTTCTCCTGTGACCGCGCGGGTTACCAGTTGGTTGCGCGGCGTGTGTTCATAACCCTGCAAATGCGTTGCAAAAGGCTTGAAAACGCAGAATATCGGATGGTTCTATCTTCCATGAAAGGGGATGACCCGGGCACCCAGACGGTAGAGCAGATCAGGGTCCAGTGCCCTCACCGATCCCCCCCGCGGAAGGTTGGGGATGACTCGGAAAAGGACCGTTTGTTGCATGCTGTCCTGCGGAACCCAATATTTGCCACTTTCTAGTATTGCCTATAATTGAGACCTCTCTCGCTTGGTTAACGCATGGCTCCCGGTCATTCTCCCCTGCAATTGGCTATCCAATGTGGCCAGGGGCGGCATGCCGGATTTCTAGCAGGGCCTGCGGGCCGAGGTTCATGCCTGTGCCCACCTCGGCCAGGAAATGGCGGACGAATTGAGGCAGCTCCTGCATGCGATCCCGTGACGGCGGCACCGTCAGGCGGAAGTCGGCAGCAACGTGCCGGGTGCCACCGGCCACCAACTCCAGCGGACCCATTCTAGCTGGCCGTGGATAAAGTGCTTTCGTTCCATGGCAAGTGGTTTTGTTCCCTGGCAAGGAAGCTGGTTCCGCCCCTATCTTTAGATAGGGGCGGGTTCTGCTGACGCCGTCCAGGGGAAAAAGACGCTGCCGTGGGGCGGAATGACTTTGT
>JAJFFB010000081.1 GCA_021776925.1 Planctomycetota bacterium
CCGCCGGCCCCCCCCCCCCGACTGCACAGGCCGGGCCTGGTCCTAGAGATCCTGCGGGCGCAGGGTCTTGCGGCCGTTGGCCTGGGCACGGTCCTCGGCGGCGGTGATGGCCTCGCGCACGTAGGCGTCGAGGGCACCGTAAAAGTCGCCGGAAACGTTGCAGGCCTTCACCGCACCTTTGGTGCGGCTCTTGGAGATGATCAGTTCCAAGGCGGTCTTCTTGGTGGTTCTCCGCGCAGTCTTCTTGCCAGCCTTCTTCGCCGCCGGTTTCTTCGCAGCCTTTTTGGTGGTGCGTTTCGCCGTTGAACGAGCGGGTTTACGGGCAGTTTTCTTGGTCGCTTTCTTGCGTGCAGCCATGGTGGGTTGCTTGGTTGGTTCCGGTAGAACCGGTAACGGGGATTGAGTGAAAGTGTTAGGAGAGGCGCGGAACGGCCTCTACGCGCATGATTTTGAACATTCAGGGGTTGATGCGTCAACGCGGAAATGCCTAATTCTGGCGATATTTTGCGATTCTCGTCCAATCAGGGTATCCATGGATGCTCGCCAGATGACCTGTCCAACCCTTCCGTCACGTCTCTTTCTGACCCTGGCCGCGCTGTTCATGCCGGCAGGAAATGCCCTGGCAAGCGCCCAGGACGACGCCGCCGAACTGCCGCGCGTGCTCGCACGCTTGCGCCAGCTCGAAGACGCAGAACAACGCGAAATAGCCGATAGAGTGCTGTTCTCGGCACTTCCTGTCGAGATCATCCCCTTGGCACAGGCGCGCAAAGCGATGCAGTGGGCACTCTCGGATGAGTGCCAGCGCGCCACCAGCGAATTCGCCACGCTGTATCCGGCCGAGGTCTATGCACCGGCGCTGAAGCTGCGTCAAAACAGCGCCAAGATCGGTTCTTCGCGCTGGAATAAAATTTCCAAGGGAAACTTTGATGCCGAGCTTTTTCGTGCGCGTCCGCTGCGCTGGCGATGGTCCTACGGGCGCAACCGGCTGTGGATCCCGAAGCAGGCCATGGCCCCCGAAAAGGTGATTGAAGCTCTATGGCAGGGTCGCCTGCCGCAACCCAGTCTGCTGCAGGCGGCGGTCGAAGGCCTGCTTGACCAGGACGCAGCGATGGACAAAATCGCCGCCTACTTCGAGCACGGTTACCGCGATCGCGATGGTTACGTCTACCCACAAGTCCTGCTCGACGACATCTGGAACAGCGGCCAGACCTTCGGCATCTCCGACGTCGAAACGGTGGCCTACCTGCGTCTGATCGAAGGCGATCAATCCATTTCCAGCCCGATCGCGAAGAGCCGCCATCTCGGGCTTTATCAGCGCATCAAGGACAAGTTCATCCCCTATCGCGACTACCGCAACCTGCGCTGGGCCCTGGCCGCGCGCCTGCTCGACGCCGGATCGCCCCTGCCCGCGGTCCTCAGTGGCAAAACCAAGCTGCTGGATACTGCGTGGGCGCTGGTCGACCACGACCCGGTGCGCATGGCGCTGTGGCTGCGCAATCAACCGCAGCGCGACAGCTTCCTGCTCGAGGTGCACGAACTTGCGCTGAAGCCCCCGTGCGGCAAGGAAGAACTCGAACGGCGCCTGCAGGTGCGCACCACCACTTCCGCCTGGATCGCCTACGCGACCCGTCAGGCGCTGCGCGACGAGGGTCTGTCCTTCAGCCGCTGATCCGGGCCGGGGGTCTGTCTTTCAGTCGCTGATCCGGGCGAGCAGGAAACGGCAGGGGGCGAAGGCGTACATTGGGCCGATGCAGCGTCGGCACCGCGCTTGGGCCGAGATCGACCTCGCCGCCTTCCGCCACAACCTGGCGGTGGCGCGCGCGCGCGCCGGCAGGGCCGCGGTGTGGCCGGTGCTCAAGGCCAACGCCTACGGACACGGTGCGGCGGTGCTCGCGGCTGCGTGCGAGGAGCAGGGCGTGCCGCGCCTCGGCGTCGGCGACAGCAGCGAGGCGTTGGAACTGCGCGAGAGCGGAATCCGCGCGCCACTGCTGGTTTTGGGAACCGCCATCGACGCCGAACTGCCGGCGCTGTTGCGCCACCAGGTCGAAGTCGGCGTGCACTCCGAGGGCCGGGCCCACGATCTTGGCCGGGCGGCACGCGCCGCCGGCTGCGTGCTCGGCGTTCATCTCAAGATCGACACCGGCATGACCCGCCTCGGTGTCCTGCCTGAAGCCGCGTTGCGCGTGGCCGGCGCGGTGCGCGACGAGGCCGGGCTGGAGCTGCGCGGGGTCATGAGCCACTTCGCTGCCCTCGACGGTTATCACGATCCGGCTACCTTGGAACAGGAACGACGCCTGCGCCAGGTGGTGGCAGACCTGCGCCAGGCGGGCATCGCGGTCCCGGCGGTGCACTGCGCCAATTCGGCGGCGCTGTACTCGGCGGATCCGCTGTATGGCGACGCGGTGCGCCCCGGCATCGCGCTTTACGGAGTCTTGCCGCCGGCCCTGGCACCCAGCGACGCCTTGCGGCCGGTGCTGTCGCTGCACGCCCAGGTGGTGTTCCTCAAGGACGTCTCGGCCGGCACCGGAGTCGGCTACGGCAGCCTGTGGCGCGCACCACAAGATTGCCGCATCGCCACCCTGCCGATCGGTTACGCCGACGGCGTCCCCTACCGCCTCGGCGCTGGCGGGCGTGGCTCGGTCCTGATCCACGGCCGCCGCTGTGCCGTGGTCGGGGCGATCTCGATGGACTACTGCTGCGTCGATCTCGGCCCGGTGCGCGGGGTCAAGGTCGGCGACACCGCCACCCTGCTCGGCGAGGACGGTGACGAGCGGATTCTGGCCCAGGAAGTGGCCAGCGCCTGCGACACCATTCCCTACGAGATCACTTGTTCCATCGGATCGAGGGTGCGGCGCGTATACCGCAACATGGCGCCTGCTCCTGCCGACCCCGCGCCGGTCTCCACCCAAGCCTAGATGCCCCTCCTGCGCCGTCTGCGACTGCCCTGGCTGCTGTGCATCACCGTGTTCACCTCGGCCTGGTTGCCGCTGCCGCTGCCGCGCAGCCTGCTTCCCGAAAGCGTGGTCCTAGGCGGACGAGAATTTTCACTCAACGCAGACCGACTTCTCCTGGTGTGGGGCAAAGGGGTGGTCGAAGCCCACGGCCTCGATCTCTTTGACGGCGGGGTGCGCCGCCTGCACGCGCCACGGGCGCTGCTGCGCTTGGGACTGCTGCCCGGTGGCAAGGGGTTTTTAAAGGCGCGCCAGCTCGAATTGGACGGCCCGGAAATCCTCTTCGATCAGGCCAGTTTTGCCGCGCTGATGGCCGGTTCACCGCAACAGGGCCGCCTCCAGCGTGACTGGCCCGAGGTCAGCTTCCACGTCCGCGGCGGTCGTCTGCAGTGGACTTTGGTCAGCGGCATGAAACTGGAATGGGAATTGGAAGACCTGCGCGGCAACGCCGGTCCGAACGGCGGCGACATCGCGCTGGCCGGCCGCATGTTGTCGCCGGTGCAGTCGGAGGTGCGCATGAAGGCCACCGCTCGCCAGTCCTTTCAGAGCTGGCAGATCCTGCTCGAGGGGGGGGCTCCGGCGGGCGAACTGACCTGGAGTCCGCAGGTGATCCCGCAACTGCGCGGCCTCGAAATCGTGCCCGGCCGCCACGACTTCCGCCTCGCCGCCGAGCAGGCGATGGGCGGCGACATCCGCTCTTCGCTGGAACTCAACCTGGAAGAGGCGCGGGTCACGGTGCAGGAGCCGCCGGTGGTGCTCTCGGATCTCAGCCTGACCGCTTTTGGTGGTTTGCAAGAGGGTCTGATCGCGCGGTTCTCCGGGACCATCAACGACGACATCCGCATTTCTGCCGACGGCCAGCTGCAACTGCCGGCCAAGAGCGAAGCGTGGGCGCGCATCCGCGGGCGCACCAACCTGGTCGCGGTCGACCAGGACCGGCTCGACTGGGTGCGTCACCTGAACCCTGGCACCGCCGACATCCTCGAGGCGCTGGAGTTGCGCGGCGGCCCGGAAGCGCGTTTCTGCCTCGACTGGCAGCCCGGACGGCGGCTCGGCTGGGCGGTCCACGCCGACGCCACCGACATGACCGGGCGCTACCGCGGGCTGCTGACCAAGGAGGGCACCAAGCCCGCCTTCCCCTATCCGCTGACGCGGTTGACTGGCGATTTCATCGCCACCCAGCACCTGCTGCTGATCGATGCCAGCGGGCGGGCCGGGCCCGGTACGGTGCGCGGACTGGGCGCGATCGAGTTGCGCAAAGATACCGGCGGCATCTATCTCGACATCGAAGCCGACGGCGTGCCGATCGACCGCCAGGTCGCCGCCGCCGCCGCCGGCACTCCGGAGCTGGCTTCCTTGTGGCGCGACCTCGGTTTGCCGAAGGGCGGCTACGCCGACGTCAACATCCGCCTGCGCGCGGACGACGCGCGCCATCACATCGGCATCGAGATCTCCGGATCGGCGCGCGGCGCCCAGATGCGGCCAGTGTTCCTGCCTATCGTCGCCCAGGTCGAAGAAGTTGAATTCAGCTGGACGCCGGGGCGCGCATGGTTCAAGGGATGGGTCCACGCACTCGGCGGGCGCATCGAGTTGAGCGGCGGCTTCCGCGAAGCGATCGCTCCAGGACAAACGCTGCCGAGCAAATTCCCCACCCTGCACGCGGTGCTGCGCGGCTACGACCTGGCCCCATCGCGACCCGATCGGCGCATCCTGCAGCGCACCCTGGAACTGCCCGAAGCACTGGCCATGGCGGTGCCGTCGGGGCCGTCGCTGCTGAAACTGGACTACTTGCAGCCCGGGACCACCGAGTCACCGCACATGACGGTGGCGATCGAGAACCGCGGCGGCCGCCTGGGCGTCGACTGGATTCCGTTGCTCGCCTTCCACGACGTGCAGTCGGACTTCTCGCTGGTTTCCGCGCATGACATCGAGGTGGCGGTGGTGCCGCGCGCCACCGGGCGTTTCCGCGGCCAGCTGGCGCGCGCGTCGTTCACCAACGGCATCTCCGACCAGGAAGACGGCTTCCTCGTCGAGGCCGAGCAGTTCCATACGCCGGCCGAGATCAGCGCCACCTTCCTGGCCTTGTTCGGCCTCAATCCGGGACTGCCCGGCATGCAGGTGGAAGCGTGGAGCGACCTGCTGCTCGACTGGCGCAGCGACGCCGACAATCCGCTGTTCGTGCGCCTGCGTCTTGACCCGCTGGTGCTCGAGGCCGAGGGCACCGAGCCGCTGCAGCTGCGCGGCGAGGTCACCGTTGCCGAGGGCACCGTGCGCGCGCCTGATTTCAGCATCGAACAGGCCGGCGGGCGCATCGACGTCCACGACATGGTGTTCCATTTCGGCCAGGATCAGCAGAGCATGGTGGCGGTGCTCGATTCGGAGCAGGGCATCCACCTGTCGCCGCAGATCTACGGCCTCTTCGGACCCGGCGCGGTGGCGGCCTTGCAGCGCCTCGGTCTGGAAGGGGTGCTCAGGCCGCGCAACCTGCAGCTGCGTTATGAAAAGCTCGGCGATCAGCCGCCGACCTTCCGCTGCGACCAGGGCGAGCTGGAACTCAAACAGGTGGGCGCCGTCGGGCCTCCCGCCCTGACCCAGGGCGATGCCCGCATCCGTATCGAAGACTTCCACTGGGAGGAGGGGGTCGGCGTCAACGGACATTTGCGCGTGCTCGACGGCAGCGCCTGGGTCAGTGGCGTGCCAGTGCGCCAGGCCACCGGACTGATCACCGTTACGCCGCGCGACATCACTCTGACCGAATTGCAGGGCAGCGTGCTCGGCGGGCGGATCTACAGCCGCGGTCCGCTGCAGGACGACGGTACCTGGCAGGAAGGGCGCCTGCGTCTGGGGCTCGAGCCGAACGCACCGGTCGAAGCACTGCTGACCTTCGAAGACCTCAATCTCGGCCTGATGCGCGACCAGTTCGGCCTCGAGAGCCAGGTCAGCGGACGCGTACAGGGTTGGGCCAAAATCACCAGCAAGTCGCTGTCGCCGCTCGACTACCGCGGTTCCGGACGTCTCGAGATCGAACACGGACGCCTGACCACGGTGCCGGTGCTGGAAAACGTATGGCAGCTGCTTGGCGTCGACCCGCCGGTGTTCCGCCGCGGCTGGGTCGACTTCCATTTCCAGCCAGATGGCCGCGTGCGCATCGACGACCTGGTGCTCGACCACGACCTGCTCGACGTGCAGGGCAGCGGCTGGGTCGCAGTCGATGGCACCCTGAAGCTCAAGGTCACCCTCAAACGGGTGCGCTTCTTCCTCGGACTGCCGATCACCGACCTGCCGCTGGTCAATTATTTCTTCGATCTGCTGGTCGAGCAGGAGATCTACGGCCCTTTCGATCGGCTGCAGCTGGCGCCGCGTTCGGTGCGCAAGATCCTCGGTCGCGACATTCCACACATTCCACAGCCGCTGTGGCTTCCGCAACAGCCGCGAGTCGCGCCCGGGCGCTCGCCGGTGCTGCCGCTCGACCTGCCCGACAAGGCGCCGGCAGATCCGCCCCGTTCCCAGCCCGGGGCGCGACCGCGCGGCGTTTGACTCGGTGCGCACCAGGGGCCCGACCGCGCGGCGTTTGACTCGGTGCGCAGCCCGGCCTAGCCTCTTGCCCATGCTTCATGCGGTCATCATGGCTGGGGGTTCAGGGACACGCTTCTGGCCCGAGAGCCGGCAGCGCCGGCCCAAACAGCTGCTGCCAATCACCGGCGGCAAAGCGATGATCGCCGAGACCATCGAACGGCTGGATCCGCTGATCCCGATGGAGCGCGTGTGGGTCGTCACCAATGTGCAGCAGGCCGACGGGGTGCGCGCCTGTTGCCCTGAACTCCCGGCCGAAAATGTGCTGATCGAACCGTGCGCACGCAACACCGCCGCGTGTGCCGCCTTTGCCGCCACCATGATCGCGCTGCGCGATGCCGACGCAACTCTGGCGGTGTTGCCGGCCGACCATCAGATCTCCCCCGCCGAGGTCTTCCAGCGCAGCCTCGTGGCGGGCGCCGAAGCGGCTCAGGAAGAAGGTGTGCTGGTGACCTTCGGCATTCAGCCGACCTATGCCGCCACCGGCTACGGCTACATCCAGCAGGGGTCCTTGCGTGGATCCTGCCACGCGATCGATTGCTATCAAGTCATCCGCTTTCATGAGAAACCCGACCAGGAACGCGCCGACGCCTATTTTGCCTCGGGCGACTACCTGTGGAACGCGGGAATCTTCGTGTGGCGCGCCGACACCATCCTGGCCGCGTTCGCGCGCCACATGCCGGCGCTCGCCGCGAGCCTGGAACGGATCGGCGCCGCGGCGCCTGCCGAACGCGATGCCCTGATCGAACAGCTCTATCCATCGCTGGAGAAGTTGCCGGTCGACGTCGGCATTCTCGAGCGGCACGATCAGGTGCGTGTGCTGCGAGCGCCCTATCGCTGGAGCGACATCGGTTCGTGGCAGGCGCTGTACCAGGAACTCCCCCACGATGACGACGGCAACGCCACAGTGTTTCCCGAGGGCGGGCGCCTGTTGTGCGAAAAGGCGCAGCGCGTGTTCGCCTACAGCAGCCGGGGCAAGACCATCGCCGTGCTCGGCCTGGACGACCTCATCGTCGTCGACAGCGGCGATGCGCTGCTGGTGGCGGCCCGCGATCAGGCCGAAACGGTCAAGGTCCTGGTTGAGCGCTTAAAGGAAATGGGCGCCGACGAAGTCCTGTGAACCAGCCCCCCCCCAAGGGCCGGATCCTGGCGGTGGACTACGGCGGACGCCGCACCGGACTGGCGTGCAGCGACGCGCTGGGCATCACCGCGCAACCGCTGCCGCCGATCGACTCGACCGATCTTGCCACCACCGCGAATGCAGTCGCCGCGGTGGCACGCGAACGCCAGATCGTCACTCTGCTGATCGGCATGCCCTTCATGCCCGACGGCAGCGAAGGCGAACAGGTCGAACGCGTGCGCCATTTTCTGACCTCGCTGCGCCCGCTGCTCGGCACAGCGGTCGGCGTGGTTGAAATCGACGAGCGCCACACCACCAAGGAAGCCGAAGCGATGTGGCGCCAGGCCGGCTACTCGAAGAAAAAGGCCAAGCCCTTTCTCGACTCCACAGTCGCCGTGATCCTGCTGCGTGAGCACCTTGGCATGGGCTGAATCTGTGCTCGGCGGATACGCCTATAATCCGGGTGGAATGCTGCCTGGGTGACCGCGGGCGGACGGCTTGCCGGCCCGCTCGAGGAAAGTCCGGGCTCCATAGGGCGCGGTGGTGGCTAACGGCCACCGGGGGCAACCCCAGGGAAAGTGCCACAGAAAACAAACCGCCTCAGCGGCTTCGGCCGCCGGCAAGGGTGAAATGGTGCGGTAAGAGCGCACCGCGCGTCTGGTGACAGGCGTGGCAGGGTAAACCCCACCGGGAGAAAGCCCAAATAGGGAGGGAAGGCGCGGCCCGCGCTGTTTGGACCTCCGGGTAGGGCGTTCGAGGCCGTCGGCAACGGCGGTCCAAGAGAAATGGTCACCGCCCTCGCAAGAGGGGACAGGATCCGGCTTATCGGGCAGCATTCCACTTGCCCTCCTCGCTCCTCTTGTGGCCTTTCCCGTCATGACCACGAGGGAAGGTGGTACTAGATATAGAGGCCGTTTTCCACAATCCCTCAACAAATTGCGGATTTCGCGCCAGACTGCTTGCCAGATCCTGGATTCCTGTTACAAATGGCCACCATGGAGTTTGTCTGGGTGGTGCCTCGGTCGAAGCTGTTTCCGTGCGCGACGGTGCATGGCTTCCTGCCCCTTGCGGCCGCCCGAATGCAAAGCGAATTCCTGGATGTGGCGCTCGAGCACGGCTTTTTCATCGAGCGTCGCTACGCCGAGACCCACCCGGAGTACAAGCAGCCGATCCCCTACGTCGCGGTGACCTGCGAGGCCTTCGGCAGCCCCGAGAGACCTTCCGTTTTCACCATGACCCGGCTCGCCGGCGGCGAGCGCCGTCTGCACGGCAAAAAAAGCATCGGCGTCGGCGGCCACGTCAATCCTTGCGATGCCCCGGCTGCGGCGGCCGGCGGCTCCCCTGCGGCCGACCCTGCTGGCGCCGCCGACCTCTTCCACCGTGCTTGCATGCGCGAGCTGCGCGAAGAGCTGGTCCTCGACGAATCCGAGCTCCAATGGGATTTGGAGCCCCTCGGCCTGCTCAACGACGACACCACCGAAGTCGGTGCGGTCCACCTTGGGCTGGTCTACCAATTGCGCCTTCCCGCCGAGCGGGCAGGTCAACTCCGCATCCGCGAAAGCGACGGCATGTCCGGCGCCTTCGAGGACTATCGCGGCCTGCTCTCCCTCGCCGAGGAAGAGGAGCCGCCCTTCGAAACCTGGTCCACCCTGTTGCTGCGCGCCGGCGTTCTCGCCGCACGCCCTGTCGCGGTGGTGGGTTGAACCAGCCCCTAGCGCATCCGCGCTCCTCCAGCCTACAAACAGAATGGTACGCCGAATCACGGAAACCGAACTCCCCTCTGTTGAGGAGCTGATCCTCAAACTGCAGATCGCCCACACCAAGAAGGTGGTCCGGGTGCACTTCAAGGACGGCAGCGACGAGGTCGGTGCAGTGACCTACGTCCCGCGCTTTGGCACCGGTCGCCTGATCGATGTCACGCGCGAATTCTCCCGCGACTACAGCATCTACGACGTCGCCGACGTCGACATCGAAAGCGACATCTGAGCGCTCGGTCTCAACAGGCTGTGGGGCGGAATGAATTGTCCACGGCCTGTCAAGCGTCGATCAGGCGGGTGCTGCCGCAATAGCGGTTGGCACAACCCTCGCGCACCAGGCCGAACAGGGCCAGGGCGGCGCGCTCGGCTCCGGCCACCGCCAGGCTGGTCGGAGCGCCGATGCCAGCGATCACCGAAACGCCGCCAAGCGCTGCTTTCTGCACCAGCTCGAAGGAGATGCGCCCGCTGACCAGCAGCACCGCCGGCACCTCGAGCGGGTAGTCATCCTGCAACAGGCGCGCGCCAAGAACCTTGTCCACCGCGTTGTGGCGGCCGACGTCTTCGGCGAACTCGAGCCAGCGCCCGTCGGCGCGTAGCAGCGCTGAGCCATGCACGCCGGCACTGTCCTGGAACAGGCTCATGCGTTGGCGCAAACCAGTGAAGGCTTGATCCAGAAAGCCACGCTCGAGCTGCGCCAATTGCGGAGCCCGCGGCAGATCGGCCTCGAGCTCGTCGAGGGTGCGCGCGCCGCACAAGCCGCAACTGCTGCCAATGGTCGAATAGCGGCTGCGTTCGAGATCGACCTGCACGCCCTCGGCGAGGCCGGCGTTCCAGACGTTGGCCTCGGGTAGCCCGCTTTCGGGGTCGCGGCAGGCTTCCACCGCGTGCAGGTCTTCGGCGCTGCGCACCAGCCCTTCGGAGGCGAGGAAGCCTGCGACCAGGGCGCGCTCCTTTCCGGGAGTGCGCATCAGCACCGCCAAAGCCTGGCCGCGTACGCGGATTTCCAGAGGCTCTTCGACCGCGACCCAGTCGCCACTGAGGGCGTGCCCCGTGGAATCCCAGCGGGTGCGGTTGAGCCGGATCAGGCCAATCCGATCGTGCGCTGCATCCCGTGGACGGGGTGCGTCCCCCGATTTATCGGAGGAAGGTGGCGTAATCTGCCTCGTCGAAGCCGAGAATGGCCTTTTCGCCGCGCGCCAGCAACGGCCGGCGGATCATATCGGGGTGGGCGCGAAGCAGGTCCACGACTTCTTTCTTGGTCTTGAAGGAGACATTGGCGATGTCGTGCTCCTTGTAGCCCTTGGAACGCGTGTTGAACGCACCCTTCGGATCGGTGGCATCGACTGCCTTTTCCAGTAGCTTCTTGGCCGGGGGGGTCTTCAAGATGTCGACCGCCTCGTAGTTGAGCTCCTTTTTGTCCATGTAGGCAAGCGCCTTCTGACAGGTCTTGCAACCGGATTTGACGTACAGTTTGACTGCGCTCATGTGATGCAACGGCTGGGGTGGAGGCCGGAAAAGGCTTGGTTACAAGGGGTTGGAACCATCTCAAATGTGCCTTCCAGGCCCCAAATGGCCGGACATTCTAACAGATGAACTGCACCGTCGGAAGCAAAGCTTGAGCTTTCCGCAGCGCGACGTTACCCCGCCGCTTACGTCGCTCCTCAGTGCTCCCCAGCTGCCCTCAGTGGCCTCAGCCGGCCTCGGCGGGGCCGCCGTTCTCGCCGTTCTGGCACAATTCCTGCAGGATCCGTACCAGCGAACTGGCAAAGGTCGAGCGCGCGACGACCTGTGCTCCCAGCGCCTCGGCCTTCTGGAGCAGGTCCTGACGTTCGTGGGAGCCATAGGCCAGGATCGGAATGTCGGCGGTCGAAGGGTCCTCTCGCAGGCCCTGTAAAAGCTCTATCGCTTGTACGCCCTCGACTTCCAGATCCAGGACCACCGCGACTCCAGGATCGGCAACCACCTGCGGCAGCACCTCCTGCGCCCAGTCGGGTGTGACCGGGGTGCGGGTGAGAGCGCGCAAAGTCCCATCAACTTTCTCCCAGAAGAACTCCTCCGCGATCAAGACGTGGACGATGGGCGAGAACGGGTCGCTGGAACTTCCTTCCAAAGCCAGTGAACGCCAGGACAGACGGCTCCCTTACAATCGGCAGCTTCATGTCCCTTGAGACCCAGAACCACGAAAAATCCTCTCAGGCTCCCCAGCCTGAGTACCCGCCGGCCTGCCATTTCATCGGCGGGGAATGGGTCGAACCCGCCTCCGGACAGCGTTCGGCGAGCCTGCATCCAGCGACCGAGGCGCCTCATACCGAGATCGCCGCGGGCGACGCGGCCGACGTGGACACCGCGGTCGGCGCCGCCACTCAGGCTTTCGCAGACCCGAAATGGCGCCAGATGGCTCCGGCCAAGCGGGCCAAGGTGTTGTGGCGGATGGCTGAACTGATCGATCAGAACCGCGACAACCTGGCACGCTGCGAGTCCTGGGACACCGGCAAGACCTGGTTCGATTCGTCCAAGATCGAGATCCCGTTGGTGGCCGAGATCTTCCGCTACTACGCCGGCTGGGTGACCAAGAACGAGGGCGGCGTGGTGCCTCTGCCCGGCAACGCGATGGGACTGACCCTGCGCGAGCCGGTCGGCGTGTGCGGCATGATCACGCCATGGAACTTCCCCATGCTGCTGGCGGCATGGAAGGTTGCACCGGCGCTGGCCTGCGGCAACACCATCGTCTTGAAACCCTCCGAGCAGACCTCGCTGACCTCCTTGTGGATGGCGCGCCTCGGCGCCGAGGCCGGCCTGCCCGCCGGAGTTCTGAACACCATCACCGGCGGCGGACGCGCCATCGGCACCCCGATGGTGCAGCACGCCGGCGTCGACAAGATCTCATTCACCGGCTCCACCGAGGTCGGCAAGATGGTGCAGCGCGAAGCCGCCGAAACGGTCAAGCGCGTGACCTTGGAACTGGGCGGCAAGTCGCCCAACATCGTCTTCGCCGACGCCGATTTCAAGGCTGCGGTGCGCGGCGCGATCACCGGCATCTTCTACAACAAGGGCGAGGTGTGCGCGGCCGGTTCAAGGGTGCTGGTCGAACGCGCGATCTACGAACCATTCGTCGAGGCGCTCGCAGCGATGGCGGCCAAGACCACGGTCGGCGGACCCTTCGCCGAAGGCGTGCGCATGGGCCCCTTATGCAACGCCGATCAGTACGATTCAGTGCTCGCCTACGTCGACAAAGGCAAGGCCGACGGCGCCCGCCTGGTCGCCGGGGGCATGTCGCTGCGCGACGAGGTCGGCGGCGGCAAGGGCTGGTTCGTCGCCCCGACGGTGTTCGCCGACGTCGACCCGGGAGCACGTATCGCCCAAGAAGAGATCTTTGGTCCGGTGCTGTCGGTGATTCCCTTCGACACAGCCGAAGAGGCGCTGCAGATCGCCCACAACACGCGCTACGGTCTCGCCGCAGCGGTGTGGTCACGCGACCTCGGCCGGGCGCTCGGTTTCGCCCGCCAATTGCGCGCCGGCACGGTGTGGATCAACACCTACAACCTCTACGATCCGGGTCTGCCCTTCGGCGGCTTCAACGAATCCGGCTTCGGCCGCGATCTGGGTAGGGATGCCCTATCCGCCTACACCGAATCCAAATCGGTGTGGATCAATCTGGACTAGCTGGCCGTGGATAAAGTGCTTTCGTTCCATGGCAAGTGGATTTGTTCCCTGGCAAGAACGCTGGTTCCGCCCCAATCTTTAGATAGGGGCGGGTTCTGCTGACGCTGTCCAGGGGAAAAAGACGCTGCCGTGGGGCGGAATGACTTTGTCCACGGTCAGCTAGACTTCCCAGCTCATGGAGTCCCCTCCAACCGTTTCCGTTCTCCTGGTCGAAGACGACCTGGTGCTGGCGGAAATGGTCCGCGATTATCTTGGTCAACAGGGTTTCGACCTGACCATTGAGGGGCGCGGCGACACCGCGGTCGCGCGCATCCTCGACACCCAGCCGCCGCTGGTCATCCTCGACCTCGGCTTGCCCGGACTCAACGGCATCGAGGTCTGCCGCCAGGTGCGCGCGCAATATCGCGGCCTGATCCTGGTGCTGACCGCACAGGGCGATGAGATCGACGAGGTCACCTGCCTCGAGATCGGCGCCGACGATTTCATCGCCAAGCCGGTGCGCCCGCGCGTTTTATTGGCGCGCATGCGTGCTCTGCTGCGGCGCCGGCTCAGCCCCGCGGACGCCGATTCCCAGACCCCAATCGAAATCGGGGATCTCAAGATCGCCCCCCAGCGTCGCGAGGCCTATTTCCAGGATCAGGCCCTGGGACTGACCACCTCGGAGTACGACCTGCTGTCCTACCTTGCTGCTCACGCCGGCAACATCGTCAGCCGCCAGGATCTGTACCGGGACCTGCGCGGCATCCCCTACGACGGCCTCGACCGCTCCATCGACCTGCGCGTCTCGCGTCTGCGCACCAAGCTTGAGCAGCGCGCACAGTGTCCGGAGCTGATCAAGTCGGTGCGCGGCATCGGTTATCTGCTGGTGAAGCCAGGATGATCCGCCTCCTGCTGCGCATCTATCTGCTGCTGCTGGTCATCCTCGGCTTCGGCCTGGCGCTGCCGGTGATCACCACCTTTTTGAACCGGGATTACAACAAGGAAGCCCTGGAAGAGACCTTCCGCGGCCCGATGTTGCTGATCAAAACCGTTCTGCAGCAGGCCGCAGACGAGAACACCGAAATCGCCACAGTTCAGCTGGCCTTCGATTATCCGCTTGAACTGGTTGTTTTCGGCGAACAGGGGCTTCCGCGGTGGCTCAAGGATCTGGACTCGCCGGACCTCTTCTTCATCGACTTCGACGATGAAACCCGCGGGCTGCGCGCCTTTCTCAGATACGACGAAGAGCGCATGATCCGCCTCGGCCCGGTGCCGCCGTTGCGTTACTACGGGCGCATCGGCGCGATTTTAGCCGTTGGGCTGCTACTGGTCGCCGGTCTGCTGCTGCTGCGCCTGGTTCTCGGACCGTTATGGCGGCAGAACCGCGCCTTGGAACAGGCCTCGCACGCGATCTCGGAGGGCAACTTCGGCGTCCGCCTGCGCGCCCGCTCGGTGCCGCACTCGCCCAAGCTGGTGCACGCCTTCAACGTCATGACCGCGCGCATCCGCCAGCTGCTGCTCAGCCAACGTGAACTGCTGCAGGACGTTTCCCACGAGTTGCGCACCCCGCTGGCGCGACTGCGCTTCGGTCTGGAAATGCTCGCCGAGGAAGTCCCGAGCCCGGCCGAACGCGAGCGCATCAGCGCGATGCTCGACCAGGCGATCCAACAGCTCGACCATCTGGTCGATGAACTACTCGAATACACCCGGCTGGCCGACCAAGATCGCCACGCCGGCCGCTTCGAAGCCGTGCAGCCGGCCAACGTCATCCGCACCAGCCTGGAGCACCTCGGCCCGCAACTGGAAAACGGCAAACGGGTCGACTGCCAACTGGACCGAGACGAGCTGCCGCCGATCCGCGGCAACACCAACGAACTGGTGCGGGCGCTGGACAATCTGGTTGCCAACGCGATGCGCTTCGCCCGGAAGCAGGTGATTGTGCGCGGCACAGACGACGCCGGATGGGTCGAGATCTCGGTCGAGGACGACGGTCCGGGCGTGCCGGTGGACAAGCGCGATCGCATCCTGCAACCCTTCGTCCAGCTCGAACGCGATCATGCGCACAGCGGTCTGGGGCTCGCCATCGTGCGCCGCATCGTCGCAGGCCACGGCGGCGAAGTTGTGGTCGACGACGGCATCGAATTGGGCGGCGCCTGGGTGCGCCTGCGTTTCCCGCTGCTGGACGGCGGCGACGCAGATCTTGCTCCTGGCGCGGCCGGATGAGGTAGAAATAGGCGTGGTTGACGCACCAACGACCAGTCTTGCGCCGCGTGGGGGCGCGTCGCGGCTGCGCCGCGTACTCGGCAGACTGTGGCGCTTCAGCCTGGGACGTTGGATCCGGCGGGTGGATTTTCTCATCCTGCGGCGCAACCTCGACCAGCCGACGGTGGCGCTGCCGCAAGGGCGCCGCTCGCCGATCAAAGAGGGCGAGTCCTTCTTCGTCGAACACGGCACCCAACGCCACGTGGACATGATGGTGGGGACCTTCCCGCCGAAGAAGATCGCTCACTTCCGTCGCTGCGTCGACGACCCGGGAATCGACATGCCGGTGCGCATCCGCGAAGACGGCATGCCGTGGTGCTACATGATGCACGCCTGCGCCACCATGCGCGATCCGATCTACGGCTTCCGCCTGCCGCTGGCACCCGGTCGGGACATCCTGCAATTCGACGGCTGGGTGAATCCGGAATACCGAGGCCTGATGATCGGCATCCTCGGCACCAACTCTTCCTACGACTGCCGCGAAGCCGAGGGCTTCGAGCGGGTCTACGACGTGATCCGCAAGATCGACAAGCGTTCGGCGCGACTGCACCAGCGCATGGGCTTCACCCAGGTCGGCTCGATCCGCCACCTGCGCATCGGGCCGTTACGTTTCAACCGCATGCAATGGGATCCAGGCGAGCACCCCTTGCACGACGGGCGCGGCGAAGGCGGCCAGGCGCGCTTCCGTGACTGGCCCGATGAGCCAGGCAACGTTGCCCCGAATCGCACTTTTGCCCACAACCGGGGCAGCGTCGATGCCCACAACCGGGACAGCGCCGATGCCCGGCCAGGCCAGGGCGCGAGCGGGACGGCGTAGAATCAGGTAGTTTTCTGAAACGCCCGCCGTGGCGGCGCATTGTGCATGCAGGACCCGGGTTCTCCTGGGAACGCAAGGATCGAACGGAGACCAGACGGATCCCTGCAGCCGCACTCCTGCGCCGGAAATGACGGTTGGGGCGGATCCGTCTGGAATCCCTTGATGAACAGCGCCGACATCGACCGCATCCTGAACGACGCACGCAGCATCGCGGTGGTGGGCTATTCCGCCAATCCGCAGCGCCCCAGCCACTGGATCTCAAACTATCTTGAGGAGCAGGGCTACCAGATCCTGCGCGTCAATCCATCACTCGAGTCCACCTCTGCCGTTCCGATCCACGCCTCTATAGAGGATCTGCCGCAGACGGTCGACATCGTCGACGTCTTTCGTGCCCCGCCCCATCTTCCTGCGGTGGTCGAGGCCGCGATCGCCAACGGCGCCCGGGTGGTATGGATGCAGCCCGGGGCCGAGAATCCCGAGGCCGCGGCCAGCGCTCGTTCCGCCGGCCTCGAGGTGGTCGTCGGTCGGTGCATCTATGCCGAGCATTCACGCGGGGATTAGTCCTGGACCTGCTGCAGCAGGCGGTCGAGCATGCGCTGCCGGCGGCGCAGCGCGTCGTCCTCGGGCGGGGTCTGCGCCACCAGCTGACGGGCGAGTTCCAGAGCTTCGGCTTGCCGCTGCAGACCCTCCAGCACCACCACCAGATTGGCCATGACAGCCAAGGTCGAGGGGTGTCCCGGACGCAGGCGCTGGCCACGCACGCGGTAACAATCGCGGAATTCGGCCTCGGCCTGTTCCAGCCGCTGGTCCTCGAACAGCAGCGTGCCGAGGGAATAGCGCGCGTTGGCGGTGTTCTGGTGGTCTGCCCCGAAGGTCTGCAGATGGCCGGCCAGGCTCTCGCGGAACAAGGCCTCGGCTTGCTCGGTCTTGTCTTGGTCCTTGACCGCTTCGGCGAGCAGGGAAAGCGCGGAAAGGGTGGCCGGCGCCACCGCGCCGTTCTCACGTTTGCGCGCCGTCACGACCTGCTCGAGCAGCGGCTGCGCCTCGCCGGGTTTGCCACGCCGTACCAACAGTGCGGCCAGATTGCTGCGCGCGCTCCAGGTGTGGAAGTGGTCTTCGCCGTGGAGTTGCCGGGTGCCTTCCAGCGAATTCTGCAGCAGGGGTTCGGCTTCTTCCAGGCGGCCGACCCGCCACAGCAGGAAGGCGAGATTGCCCTGGTTCTCCAGGGCTTCAGGTGAATCTGCCCCGTACAGCTCTTCATGTCCGGCCTGTGCCTGACGGTAGTAGTCCTCGGCGTCGGCGTATTTGGCGCGCCGAACGAGCAGCTGGGCGAGCTGGTTGAGCGCCTTCAGGGTGCGCTGGTCCAGACCACCCAGATGCTGCTGGCGCAGGTCCAGGGCCTGGCGTAGCAGGCTCTCGGCGCGCTCGTTCTCGCCCAGGCCGGCGAACACCTGGCCCAAGGTCATCAGCAGCGCGGCACGCACCACCGGTTCCTCTTGCAGTTCGCTATAGAGCTGTTCCACGCCGCGGTCGAGCAGTTCGCCGGCCGGGGTATCGGGAGTGGCGGCGCCGTCGGGGCCGACCGAAGCAAACAGACCGACCAGGAACTGCTCGATCTCCTCGGCGGTGAGCTGCTGAGTGCGCGCGTTCTCGGCCTCCTGATCGGCATTTTTCCAGGCCACACGCGCGTTCTCAGCTTCCTCGTCGGCGCTCTTCCAGGCGGCCCGCGCGTCGACAAAGAGAGCGGTCATCACCACCAGGGAAACCGCCGCGACGGCGCTCGCCGCGGCCACCGCCGGATGGCGTCGCGCCCACATGGCGCCACGCACCAGCGGCCCCGGCGGCCGCGCCCGGATCGGCTGATCGGAAAGGAATCGGCGCAGGTCTTCGGCGAAGGCCGCCATGTCGGCGTAACGCCGGCTGGGACTCTTGGCCAGGGCTTGCAGACAGATGATGGCCAGATCGCGCGGCACCTTGGACCGGATGCGGCGCGGGTCCGGCGGATCTTCGTAGAGAATCTTGTCGGCGACCTGGGCGCGGGTGTCGCCGGGGAAGGGCACCCGGTTACACAGGCTTTCATACAGCGTCGAGCCGAGCGAGAACACGTCACTGCGTGGGCCGACCACGTCGCGGCGGCCACTGATCTGTTCGGGGCTCATGTAATACGCGGTGCCGAGCATCTCGCCGGTGCGCGACAGTCCCGGCGCTTCTTCGAGCAGGGCCAAACCGAAATCGGCGACCTTGGGCGAGTCGCCGTCGAGCAGGATGTTGCCCGGCTTGATGTCGCGATGGATGACCCCCACCGCGTGGGCGGCGGCGAGGCCGTCGGCGATCGCGGCAAAGAGTCGGGCGATGTGCTCGAAATGGCCGGAAGGAAGTTCTTCGCCCTCGCCCGCCTGCTGGATCCAGTCGGCCAGCGTGCGCCCGCCGGGAACCAGTTCCTGGGCGATGTAATGGCTGCCCTGCTCCTCGCCGATGGCCAGCACCTGCACGATGCCGGAGTGCGACAGGCGCCCTCCGGCCTGGGCCTCCTGGCGGAAACGGTCGATCCAGCGATCGGACAAACCAAGGTGCGGGTAAAGCACCTTCAACGCCACCGAACGGCCGAGCGACAGCTGCTCGGCCTCCCATACCACGCCCATGCCACCGCGGCCGAGTTCGCGCAGCAGTCGATAGTCGCCGAGGGTGGTGCCGCTGGCCGGTCCGGCCAGCACCGCGCTGCTCGAGCTGGTGGCGCGGCCCTCCTGCAGGGCCAGATAGTCCTCGACGATGGCGAGGAATTCTTCCTGCACTCCGTCGGCAACCTGAGCGCACCACTCGGCAGGATCGGCATCGGCGCGGCGGCCGCGCTCGCGCACGAAGGCGCGGAATAGCTGTTCGGCCTCGCGCCGCGCGTCGGAGGTGCTCACTGCTCCGCTCCGCGGTGCAGACCGGAGCGGATGCGGTCGAGGGCGCGTTGCACCGCCTTGCGCGCCGACTCGGGCTGAAGTCCCTCGGCGACGCCCAGTTCACTCCAACTGGTGCCGCGCAGGTGCCCGCGCAGCAGCCGACGTTCGCGCTCGGGCATGCGCGCCAGGGCGATGACCACTTCCTCCCATTCTTCCTCGGCCACCAGCTCGGTCATCGGTGTGGCGCCGTGGGACACCGGCGAACGCGCGTCGTCGCCGAGCGAGACGCGCAGGTCCTCGCGCCGCTTGCCGCTGCGCAGCGCCCGCGCCTGGTCGGCGGCCTTCCAGCGCAGGCGGGCGGCGAGCAAGGCCAGGAACTGATCACGGCTGAGGAAGTCGAGCTCGAGCAGATCGGGCCACAGGTCGCCGACCACCGATTGCACCAGGTCGCCGGTGTCGAGGAAGCGCCGCAGTCCGGGGGACAGCGTGCCGCGCCCGAGTCGTGCCAGATCACTCAAGAAGAAGGCGACGAACTCTTCGGCTACGTTGGCGTCCTCGCGACAGCGGTCGAAGATCACCCCCAGCACGGCGTCGTCGAGATTGGCGCCGGCGCGGCGCCGCGACAGCACCAGGGCGAGCAGGTCGGCATCCTGCAGCGCGGCATGACTGGCCGTTCCCAGCCACTCGGCGGCAAAGGCATGCACCTGCACCGCGCTCTCTTCGGGCTGGGCGGGTGGACGTGGTGGCATCGTTCGACGCCGGCCGCCGGGGCCGGCTTTGGCTCCGCCAAGGATCCTACTGGATCGTTGATGGGGCGATGCGCCCAGGGTTTTGGTCGGCGGCCGAACATGTCGCCGAAATCGTCAGGAGATCGATTCCACCCCATTGAGAATAATCAGGCACAGCAGGAAGGTGATTAACAGTGCCGGACGCCCCAGGCAGCGGGGTCGGAAATCGGGTTTGGCCTTGCGATACGCCCAGCAAAAAAGACACGCGGGAAAGGAAAGGAGCGCTCCGAAGACTGCTCCGCTGAAGAGCGGGTGTCCGATGCCGCCGTAGTCGAAGGCAACCGTGCCTGGATTGCCGAAGTACGCCCACAAACCCAGGCTGGTTCCGAGGGTGATCCCGCCAGCCAGACGGAAGAACAGATCAAAATACGGATCGCCGCCACGAATGTGCCGGGTGCGAAAAGCCTGGGAGCGAACGTCTATCAGGCCGACCATGAGGTGAACCGTGATTGCAGAGTTCAGAAGGGTTGGCCCACCACGAACAGGACACCGAGGCTGATCAGGAAGGAAAACAACAGCGCGCGGCGGCCGAAGAAGCGCGGCTTGAAATCTGGATTTTGCTTGCGGTGTACCCAGCACCAGGCGCACGCCGGAACGGAGGTGCGGAAGGCGCGGGCGAGGCGTTCGTGTTGCTGGTTCAACTGGAATCAGATCGGTGGTGCCGACCAATCCGGCAGATCGGCGATGGCAGCAAGGGCGCGGCCGGAAACAGGGACCTTCCATAATTTGAAAAAGGGACCCAGATCGCGCCCGGTGGCATTGGACATACGCATCAGCCATTGGTCGCGTTTGTCATCCTCGCTGTGCGGTTTCTGTGCGGTTGGCAGCGCTGCGTAGGCGGCGAAGACTTCCTGAAATGGCTTCCAGCCGAATTCGCGTTGGATCTGGGCGTACATCACCAGAGCGAGTCCGGGGTCGGATTGCCATTGTTCGAAACGCCCTTCGCCGGCCAGGTAGCGCCGCGCCTTGTCCTTCTGCGCTTCCAGCCACGGATGCTTCCACGGCTCGATACCGACCATGCTCTCCATGGTGTAGAGCGTGAACAGATTGCAGGTCACTTCCCCGGTTC
Source organism: Planctomycetota bacterium (assembly GCA_021776925.1). Classification (GTDB taxonomy): domain Bacteria; phylum Planctomycetota; class UBA1135; order UBA1135; family UBA1135; genus JAJFFB01. The sequence continues at coordinate 20,868 of JAJFFB010000081.1, forward strand.
CGGCGAAGGTCCATTCCGGTTTTTGACGATTGTGGCCGAGTTCGTGGAACATGCCCCAATTGCCCTTTTCACGCAGTTCCTCGACGTCGAGCAGCACCGCCGGGCGATCCCCGCGCGGCACCGCGACGTCGAGCCCGACCATGATCGGATAACCCGCGTGCATGTAGCCGGCACTGATCTGCACGTCGGCGACCACGCGCTCGCGCCGCAGCGGCAGCGGCGTGCCAGCAAGGCGGCAGTGCGACACCATCACCTGGTCCCAATACTGGATCGCGGCCTTGAGCTCCTGGGCGCTCTCCACCCCTTCGCGCGGCAGGGTCAGGATGATGTGCTCACCGTGCAGGTCGACCCACGGATTGAGAAATCCATTGGGGTGCGCTTCCCACTTTGTGAAGTTGGGATCTCCAAAATTGTCGAGGACCGGAATAGGCAAATATATGAAGGCCTCTACCGCCTGGGCTTCGGCACCGGCTTCGAAATAAATCAGGCCTCCGAATGGAGAACTGTATCCCATTCCATCCGACAATCCTGAGAAGCTGACCTGGACCTGAGGCAGGCGCCGCCAAGAGTCCTTGTGCCAGAGTTGATCGCTGTGGCTTCCAATGCGCAGCGTCCAATCGTGTAGCAGGCCGTTCGAAACTCCGAGCTGCAATTCGGTTCCGGGCTGCAGATAGAGGCCGGCACTGATCCAGCCCACCTCTTGGGGATCAAGGTGGATTGGCCTAAGGCTGACACCTCTTGGGCCAGGAGAGACTCCTGGAAACTCCAATGCCCCAGGCGCCGGGTTCTTCAAGATGTCTTCTTCATCGAAGGAAGCGTCGTGCTTCGGACGATAGCGGCGATACCAGTCGTGGATCGCCAGGCGCGAGAGCGAATCGGTGCGCGCCAGCGGACGGCTCGGGGTGGGAGCATGGATTTCTCCGGAAGCGCGCGCGCGTGCGAGCAGTGCATCGAGCCGGGCCCAGAAGGCGGTCGCGCGTGCCGGCACCGCGCCGAGGGCGCGTTCGACCAGATCGAGCCGCGTGCTGCTGCCGGTCTTTTCCAGTTGATCCAGGATCGGCCGCAAGTGCGCCTGGTCCGGACGCGAAGCTGCAACCGCAAAGCCCTGCGGATGGCGCCGCTCGGCATAACCATTGGCGAAGACCATGCCCATGTCGGCCAACACCTGGTTCTGCGGCAGGTGTTCGAGCAGGCTGAGCCCGCGACGGCTGTAAATCTGCTCCCAGCCCCACGGGCAGGTTGCGGTGACCAGGCCCCCTCCTGCATGCACCCAGCGACGGATGGCCTGGTAGGCGGCGGGTGGGTAAATGGCCCCGTCGTCCCACACCGCGAGTTGGTAGTCCCCGAGCTGATCGGCGGTGACGCCTGCGACCGCTTCAAACCCGGCCTGTTTCAAGCCAGCCTGCACCCGGTGATTGGCGCCGAGTACCGCGATCTTGGGCACGACTTCATCCTGCGCGCACCAGCGCAATGCGTTGGCGTAGAGCTGGGCCTGTTGCGGCTGGCCGAAGCCGAGGTAGGCGCCGTGGGCGATGGCGAACACCCGGCCCTCGCCATAGATCGCCGCCGCGGCGATCGCCTCCGGCCGGCGCTCGGTGGTCAACACTGCAAAGGCGTGGTCGCCGTAGACGGCCACGTGTCCGGGGATGCCCAGCTGCGGCAGGAGTTCGACACCCTCAAGCAAGTCAGGAAGCGCGGTCTGGTCTGGCTGGACGGCCGGCAGGAGAAGACTGAACACGGATAGGAGTGCAGGAATCATGTCGGTCAGGAGTGGGACCAGTTCTGTTCGTCGCTGGAGTCGTTGGGAGAAAGGCCGAGCTCGTCGCCAACGGTCGACACCCCCAAGCCAAGCACGGTGCGGTTGGCGTAATTGAAGTAGGCGACGACTTGATTCAGTTCGAGAATCTGGCCGTCGTCGAGGCCGGCGGTGCGCAGGGCTTGGACCATGGCCTGCTCCACTGCGGCAGGGTCTCGCGTCAACGACTCGGCGTAGCGCAGCATGGCTTGCCAACGCGAGTCGAAGTCCGCTTCCCAGCTGCCGCTCTCCAAGGCGGAGCGTTGACCCACGGCAAGTGTGTCATCACCGAGCAGACGCTGGTAACCGGCGAAATGGTGTTCGACGCAATAGGCGCAACCGTTCAAGTGACTGACCCAAACGCCGATCAGTTCCAGCTCGGTCTTGGGCAGCGTGTTGCCCGAGTGATGAAGCACGTTTTTGTACAGCGCCAGATGCCCGCTCAAGGAATGCGGCCGCAGAGAATGCACCTGCAGGATGTTGTCCACGTCGCCGTCGCCGTCGGCAACGCGTTGATAAAGCTGCGCCAATTTGCCCTCGGCCCGCTGCGGAGGAATGACTTGGATCCAGGGTCGCTGCATCGGCGCCATTATGGCGCCAGCCGGCTTCAGCGGACGAAATCCAGCGGTGGCATCGCCGGGATCAAGCCCAGATCGCAGGCGCGCTGTAGAAACAGGCGCACCGATTCGCGGCCTTCGTCCTGGTAATCGAGGGTGCGATCGTTGACGTACATGCCGATGAATTCGTCGGCCTGCGCCAGGTCGAGATCGCGGCCGAATTGCAGCGCGTATTGCACCGCTTCGTCGCGATGTTCGAGGCCGTAGCGGATCGACTCTTGCAACAAAGACGAAATCTTCGGGATCGCGTCGCCGTGATCGCGGCGCACGGTGTTGCCGCCCAGAGGCAAGGGCATACCGCCGGTTTCGCTCCCCCACCATACCCCCAAATCCTCGAGCAAGATCAGCCCAAGTTCTTGAAAGGTGAGCTGGCCTTCGTGGATCAGCACCCCGGCATCGAAGCGCCCTTCGGCCACCGCCTGCGGGATCTGGTCAAATTCCACGATCTCGAAGTCATAGGCCCCGATGCGCATCTGCGTGGCGAGGTGGGCCGAAGTCCATTCCCCCGGGATCGCAAGCCGGCGGCCTTTGCCCTGTTCCAATTCACTCAGCGCAAACTCTTCGCGCGCGACGATGCGCGGACCATAACCTTCGCCCATCGAGGCGCCGTGATTGAGCAGCGCGTAGCGCTCGGCGACAAAGGCGTAGCCGTGGATCGACACCGCGGTGATGTCGTATTCGCCGTGCACCGCGCGCCGGTTCAAGGTCTCGATGTCCTCGAGACGGTGTTCGAAACGGTAGTTGCCGGTGTCGAGCTTGTCCGCCGCCAGGGCGTAGTGCATGAAGGCGTCGTCCGGATCGGGGCTGTGCCCGAGCAGGAGGGTCTGGGAGGCGGTTTGCGCTTCGGCCATGGTGCGGATTGTAGTCGTGCGGCGCAGACCGTCGGCGGCGGAGACCTTCGGTCGAGACAGCCGGTGGAGGCGGGCGGCGGAGGTTGGTGGGAACCTGTCTGCCTCGCAGCGGCTTGTGGCCGGGCTAGAATCGCTGTCCCGGCCGGGCGCGTACGCGAGCCCGGCCTCGCCACTTCCAGCATCGAGCTCGAAATGAAAAAGGACCCGCGCAAGAAAATGATCCCCGGCCGTCTGGTCGGCAAGACCCTGGTCAACGGCCTCGATGAGCTGGCGGTGTTCCGCGTCGAAGCGCTCGACGGCGAGGTGCCCGAATTCCTCGCCGGCCAGTTCACGCGGCTGGCGTGGGATTACGAAGGCGAGGTCGAAATGCGCACCTACTCGATCCAGTCGGAGCCGGAGATGCGCGACGTGCTCGAGTTCTATATTGTCGACACCAAGTTCGGCCTCGGCACCAGCCACCTATTTGGCTTCGAACCCGGCAAGGAGGTGTGGATCGCCAAGCCGGTGGGCAAGTTCACTTTCGAACGCCACTTCGCCCCGCACATCACCCTGGTCGGTTCCGGCACCGGCATCGCTCCCTATATCGGCATGGTGCGCCACCTGATCGCCGAGCACGCCGCCGGCCGACCGATCCCCGAATCGGTGTCGATCTGGCACGGGGTGCGCTCGAGTTCGGAGCTCGGCTTCCGCGAGGAGTTGCTCGAACTGGAAAAGGACGCGCCCTTTTTGTTCCGCTACGTGCCTTGCGTCAGCCGTCACCACGATGAACCCGACTTCGAAACCGAGCGCGTACACCGCGGTCGCGTCAACGAGATCCTGGCCAAGCTGCTCGAACTCAAGGTGTCGGAAGACCCGCGCGGCATCGAGTTCGCGACCGGCGCCAACATCGCCGAGCTGCGCACCATGGTGCCCGAGAAAGACGGCTTGATCATGCTGTGCGGCAACCCGGCGATGATCCAGGCCTTCGAAGACGTGGCCGCGGGCACGCCGTGGGCCGAGCAGATGATCTTCGAGCGCTGGTGGTAGATCGGCACTATCATGCCCGGCCCGAGCCCAGGCATGAGAATCCCCCGCACTCTGATCCTTCCGCTGCTGCTGGCAGCATCCTGCCAATCTCCCTACGGCGAAGAAGCCGGTTTCACCACGCTATGGGACGGCGCCGACAGTCCCGGATGGCGCATGGCCGGCCCGGGTGAATTCGTCATTGAAGGCAAGACCGCCTACGCCCAGGGCGGCATGGGCCTGTGGTGGTACAGCGGGCGTGACTACGAGAACTTCAGCCTGAGGCTGCAGTGGCAGGTGACCGACGCCAGCAACAACTCGGGCGTGTTCGTACGCTTCCCCGACCCCGGCGACGATCCGTGGATCGCCGTCAACGAGGGCTACGAGATCCAAATCTGCGACACCGCCCAGGACAAGCACAACACCGGCTCGGTGTACAACTTCCAGGGGCCGAGCAGCGTGCCGACGCGCCCGGTCGGCGAATGGAACGATTACGAAATCACCGTGGTCGGTCAGAGCTACACCATCCGGGTCAATGGCACCGTGGTCAACCAGTTCGAGGGCGAGCGCAGCGCGCGCGGGTACGTCGGCCTGCAGAATCACGACGACGTATCTGCGGTGCGCTATCGCAACATCCGCATCAAGGAGCTGTAGGTCGTGACTGCCACGGCTGCGCCCCTCGCCGGCGGCCTGCGCGCCCGCCTGTCGGCGATGATGTTCTTCCAGTACGCGATCTGGGGAGCATGGTTGCCGATCCTCTACCCCTTCCTGACGGGGCACCGGAGGTTCACTATGGACCAGACCGGAATGATCCTGATGGCCGGTGCGGTCGGCGCGGTGATCGGCCCTTTCCTTGCCGGCCAGGCCGCCGACCGCGCCTTCGCCACCGAAAAGGTACTGGCGCTGAGCCACGGCATCGGCGCGGTGTTGGTGTGGTTCCTTGCCGACGTCGAGTCGTACGCCACCTTCATGTGGGTGTCGCTGTTCTACGGCTTGATCTACGCCCCCACGCTGTCGCTGACCAATTCGCTCGCCTTTCACCACCTGCCCGATCGTGATCGCGACTTCGGCCGCGTGCGGGTGTGGGGCACGGTCGGCTGGATCGTCGCTGGCATCGGTTTCGGCCACTGGCTCGGCCTCTTCCACAGTCCTTCTGACCTGGGTAAAACCGCGCTCGCCGCCGCCCAGAACGCCGGCCGCGCCGACGCCTTCCGCCTCAGCGCGCTGCTCGGCGCGGCGATGGCGGTGTACTGCCTGTTCCTGCCGCACACCCCCCCCGCCAAGGACAGCGCCAACAAGAACGCCGCCGGCGAGGCGCTCGGCGAGATCAAGAAACAGCCGCTGCTGACCCTATTCCTGCTGGCGATTCCGGTGTCGTGCATTCATCAGTTCTACTTCGTGCACACCTCGGATTTTCTGACTGCCTTCCAGAACGACCTCGCTTCGGCCAAGAGCACCGCCGCGGCGATCAACACGGTCTTCGGGGTGGGCGGGGGCGGTCTGATGACCCTCGGCCAGATGTCTGAACTGGTGGTGCTGGCCTTGATTCCCTTCTTCGCCAAACGCACCACGCGCAAGAACCTGCTCGCGGTCGGTCTGTGCGCCTACGCCGCGCGCATGGCCTTGTTCGCCTACAGCGACAGCCTGCTGCCGATCATGCTCGGCGTGGCGCTGCACGGTCTGTGCTTCGGCTGCTTCATCTTCGTCGCCTTCATGGTCGTCGACGAAGAGACCACCGCCGACGTGCGCGCCACCGCGCAGTCGCTGTTCAATCTGGTGATCATCGGTTGCGGCATCATCGTCGGCAGCCTGGTCGCCACCAGTTTGGTCGGCAGGTGGGCCCAGGACATCCCCAAGGTCGACGACGCCGGCGCACCGGTCCTAGGTGACGACGGCGTGCAAGAACTGGCGATGGATTTCACCGAACTGTTCAGCTACCCGATGTGGGCCGGTCTGGCCTGCCTGATATTGTTGATGCTCTTCTACCCCAGCCGCCCCACCCCTGCTCCAAGTCATGACTGACCCCTCTCGTCGTAAATTCCTCCATTCGGCCGCCGCCGGCGCCACTGCGGCCGGCATCGCCTCGACCTCGGTCAAGGCCTCGACCTACCGCCGCATCCTCGGCGCCAGCGATCGCATCCGCATGGGAGTGATCGGCACCGGCGGCATGGGTACCGGCCACGTCAACGCCTTCTGCGACCTGAAAAGTAAATCCAAGGTCGAGTACGACCTGGTCGCCTTGGCCGACGTGTGCCAGCCGCGCCTCGACAACGCGCTCAACGCCGCGCGTGTCAAACAGGAAAGCGTGCAGGTCGACGGATACCGCCGCTACCACGACCTGCTCGCGCGTGACGACGTCGACTGCGTGCTGATCGCCACGCCTGAGCACCAGCACCACATCAATGCGATGGACGCGATCCGCGCCGGAAAAGACGTCTATCTGGAAAAACCGATGACCCTGCGCGTGGAACACGCCTTCCAATTGCGCGAGGTGGTCAAGAATTCCGACCGCGTGTTCTGCGTCGGCACGCAGAAGATGGCGCTGAGCAAGTTCCGCGACGCGCGTCGGTTGATCGCCGAGGGCGAAATCGGCAAGCCGATCTGGAGCCAGACCAGCTACTGCCGCAACTCCAACACCGGCGAGTGGAACTACTACGGGCTCGACCCGAAATGGAAGCCGGGCGAAAACGTCGACTGGAATGAGTGGCTCGGCTGGCTCGGTCCGCGCGAATGGGATCCGAAGCTCTACGCGCGCTGGCGCCGCTACCGCGAGTTCTCGACCGGCATCGTCGGCGACCTGCTGGTGCACCAGATGACCCCGGTGATGTTCGCGCTCGATTCGGCCTGGCCGGTGCGCGTGACCGGACACGGATTCCATCACATCGACAAGGAGATGGAGAACCACGACCAGGTCAACATGACGGTGCAGTTCGAGGACGGACACACCATGATCGTGGCCGGATCCACCTGCAACGAGATCGGGCTCGAGACCATGATCCGCGGCCACGAGGGCACGATCTACCTCAACGGCTCCAACTGCAAGATCCAGCCCGAGCGCCTCTACGTCGACGACCACGAACCGATCGACATTCCGGCGCGCCCGGTGCAGGACCAGAACATGCTGCGCATGGACTGGATGGAAGCGGTCAGCGAACGCCGCGAGCCCTTCAGCTCGGTCGAACTAGGCACCAAGGTGGTGGTCGCGGTCGACCTCGCCACCAAGTCGATGTGGAGCGGCAAGGCCTGGGCCTTCGATCCCAAGACCCAAAAGGCCAGGCCGGTCTGATCCG
>JAJFFB010000082.1 GCA_021776925.1 Planctomycetota bacterium
AGGCAGAACCCTCTTCAAGCTGACCCGGGGCGTGCGCACCCGAGGCGCCGACGATCAGATCAGGGATGCCATCCCCGTCGACGTCCCCGGCACCCGAAACGGAAGCGCCAAGGTGGTCATTCACTTCCCGTCCGTCGAATCGCCAATGGGTCTCCCATTGGCCACCGACGAGCTGGGCGGAGAGAGGGCCTGCCAACAGGAGGAAAGTTGCGGAAAGTAGCACTCTGCGGAGTTTCGGCATAGCAAATTGAGAGAACCGAGAACCGGCCATCCGTCAACTCCACCCTACTCCATTTAACGGATTGAGTAACAAAGGCACCGCCACCGAGGAGAGCTGAAGTAGCGGGGGCCGCGCAGTACGGCCAGGAAGCCTCAGAACCCGGCTCAGCGGCGGTCGAGGATGCCGGTGCCGAAAACCGGATCGAGCAGGCTTTCGCTGCGCGCCAGATAGTTGAGGTCGGCGGCGAGGCGGTACTGCCAGGGCAGTGACTCCTTGTCGGCGACCAAGCCGAGGGCCTGCGCGGCGAGAGCCTTGGCGGTGGGGCTGGCGTGGCGGTTTTCCATCGCGTTGATCAGCGAGGGCGCGGTGCGCGCGTCGCCGGCCATGCCGAGGGCACGCGTCAAGGCGGCCAGCGTGCCGAAGGTCGGCGAGGGACCGAAGGCGGGATCGAAGTGGTTGAGCAGCACCGGCACCGTCTGCTCGGAACCGATCAGCGCCAGCCCCGTCGCGACCTGCTCGAGCAGTTGCGGCTGGTGGATCGAGGCATCGAGCAGGCCGAGCAGTTCCTCCAGCGCCTCGCTCTCGCCCAGCAGGCCGAGCGCCACCGCGGTGTGCCCGACCAGCAGCGGATCGCTCTGTTCTTGGGCCAGCTTGAGCAAGGCACCGGCCTCGCTGCGGTGACCGCTCAGGCCGATGGCGATCGCGTAGGCGGAGCGCTCTTCGGCCGAACCGGGCGCGCGCAGTGCGCGCGACAAAGCCTGGTCGACGTCGGTGTGGACCTTGCCGTGCCAGCCCACCGCGCGCGAGGAGAGCACCCCCAAGGCGAGGCCGCACCACGCACGATGCTCGCTCGACGGATCGGCCAGACCCAGAATCAGGGTGTCGACCACCTGTTCGCGTACCGGCAGATTGATCACCGCGCTGGCGCCCAGATAGGCCAGTGACATCGCGGCCAGGTGGCGCTCCATCGGCGTTTGACCGTGCTGGATTTGATCGACCAGCAGAGCGAGATCGGTTTCGCCCTCTTCCTGGTCGCCGTAGGCCAGCACGCCCAGGGCCTGCAAGGCAGACTGACGTAGCAACGCTGGCTGGCGAGGATGCACCAGGTGGGCGAGGTTGCGCCGTGCTTCCAAGGTGATGGGATTCTCGGGGGCGAGGCCGGTCAGGCAGCGCGCCATCGCGGTGATCGCCTGCGCGCGCACCCGGTCGTCGCGCGCCTCATCGAGCACCAGTGCGTACAGCCGTTCGACCATCGCCCGCGGGTCGGCCGGTGACTGCAAACCTAGCGCCAGCGTGGCTGCCAGCTGCAGATCGAGGGCGGAGGCTGGATCGTCGACCACCTTCCATAGGAAGCCACTGTTTTCCAGCCGCGGGTCCGCATCGAGGCCTGCAGCGATCAGGCCCAGGCCATAGGCGGCGAAACTGCGCACGCTGAGCGGCACCCCATCCGGACGCGCGCAGAGCCAACGGCCGGTGGAATCGTCGAGCAGCAGCGCGACCAGTTCTTCGTTGCTGCTTTGCTCGCCGATCACGCCGAGGGCCAGCGCGCCGGCCTGGGCGATCTCGAGCGAGGGCGAGGCCAGATAGCTGCGCACCTGCACCGCGGTCTCGCGCGGGAACAAGCCCAAGCGGGCGAGCGCCACCGCCACCTGGGCGTGCACGTTGCGGTTGGTGGAGGCCTCTGCCAGGCGCAGCAGGCTGGGCCGGATCAGGTGTTCCTTTTGTGCGTGGGTGGGGCCGTTGGCCTCTTCCGCCGCCGGCGCCCACAATTCGGGCTGCAGTACGCCCTCGCCGGGGCCGGTCTGGCCGCTGGCGCGCGGCGCGCGTACGCGTTCGCGCAGATCAAGGTAGGGGGCCTGGTTGAAGGACCACCAGATGCGCCAGCTGCTGGCCGAGCCACGGTCCTGGACCAGCTGGTGGTGCAGCAGGGGCCGGGTGTCGGTGACGGCCGCTTGCGGCGGCGGGCCCAGCGCGGGCCTGGGCTGGATCGGCAGCCCTTCCTGGGCGGGCAAGGTGCCGGCGCCCAGTGCGGCCAGCAGGAAAGTGTAAAGCGGGGTCAGTTGCATCCGGCTAGGGGACGGGTCCCCATTCCTTATCGAGCCCTCGATGCGGTCTCCTTGAGCCCCTTCTACGCGCCAGCGCACGCCAGTGTGCGCCATGTTTTACGGGATTTGTGTGCAACGCATGTCTTTGTGCGGCATTGAGTTAATAGCCCCGGTCTTTACGATTCCGCCCCGGTTTCGACCGTCTTCATGAAAAAGAACAGTTCCGCCCTGCTTGGCTCCGTGTTGCCACTGCTGGCCGCGGTGCCCCTGATCCTGGCTCTCCAGCTGCTGCTGCCGGACTCCGGCGAGTTGGCCCAAGGACCGGTCTATCGGGGTCAGGAGCCATTGGAGCAAGGACAAGGGCAGGCCCAAGGGCAAGAACAAGGATCTGGAGCTGTAGATCCGGCCGGAGAGGGCGGCCAGATTCCTTTGGAAGAAGTCCTCACCGAGCCCCTCGATCCACCCGACGAGGCGGCCAATCGGCGCTCCACGGTCCCCTTGGACCAATACGGAAGCTCCAGTTCGCGGGCCTGAGAGATTCCTCTCCGGCTGGCTCCCGCTCCTCCCCTCTGATCACCCTTTCTCTTGGGTGCCTTCCATCACATCGAAACGGGGGCCGAGTAGCGGGGGACGCCTGAAGCCCCGATCTCGACGACCTGGGCCCATAGCTCGGTCCCCAGCACCTGCTGCGGCAGGTCAATGACCAGCGCCACCACCCCGGCCTTGCCAGCGCGCACCTGGGGCATGGTGTAGACCGGACCGGCGAGCACGTCCGGCAGGCCCGATTCGACGCTGCCGGAAAGAACTCCCGAGGTCGAGACCATCGGCAGCACGCGCGCTCCGGGTTCGGCGCCGAGCACCTCAAGGTGCAGGACCGTGCCGCCGCGTAGCGGCGCCAGTCGGAGTTGCAGACCCTGGTCGGTGGAATCGGTCGGGCTGGTTTCCTTGGGAGCCAGGCGACCATCCAGGTCCAAGTCTTCCTGCCCGTCCTCCTGCCCGTCGGAGTCGGAATCCGCGCGCAGCGGATCGGAGTGCGAACTCGGATCCTCGTCCGGACGGAAGATGGCCAGGTTGGTGCCGAGGATGTCGTTTTCCAAGTCGCCAGCCTGCGGTTCGGTCTGTCCGGCCTCCACCCCGTCGCTGATGCCGTCGCCGTCGGTGTCCCAGCGGGCGGGGTCGGTGCCGAAGCCACCCTGGCTCGGGTCGAGGTGCTCGCGCCCGTCGGCGAGGCCATCGTCATCGCTGTCGCGGTCCCGCGGATTGGTGCCGAGAACCAATTCGAGGTCGTCGCTGATGCCGTCGGCGTCGAGGTCGCGCGGCGGGTGATCGATCTGGATCACCCCTTGCAGCCCATCTCCGCGTGCCGGCGCGCTGCGATCGTTCCACTCGCCGAACATGTTGTGGTTCATATAGACGTAGTGTTCCCGCTCCCCGAGGTTGTCCGGCCGCGCCCACGACCAGAAGCGGAAATGTTCGTGGTCCCCGCCGGCCCAGCGGAAGACGCCTTCGTCCTCGGCGTCGCTGAGTCCGATCCACAGCGGTTGCTGGCCAAAACGCTCCCGCAGCCAGTCCAGCTCGCGCATGCTGTGGATGGTGACCAGATGGCCGCCCATGCGCCGCGCCTCGGACTCGGCTTCGTCCCAGCTACCCGCCGCCGACAGTCCGTACCAACGCCCGTTGAAGGGGTGTTGGTGCCAGCCGCTCATCCGCTCGGCCTCGCGGTCCGGCGGCGCGGCGAAGGCCGCGGGCGCTTCAGGGGCGGCTGGTGGCAGGGATTTCGGCACCAGACTCCCCTTCAGATCCTTCAGGTCCAGCTTCATCAGCGCTTCGGTGCCCTCCTTGGACGGCCCCGGCGGCGAAACCTCCTTGGACGGTGCCGGCGGAGGCTCCTTCTTGCCGCCCGGCACCTCCCACTTCACCGGTTCCTGGGCCGGGGCCGCGGGCGGCGGGGCCTCCTGGGCGAAAACAGCGGTCAGGGCGAGAAGGGTCCACATCCTTCTTCCTTATCGCGCGTTGAGCGGGCTTCTTGAGCCGCCCGGCGGGGCTTCTGGTCAAGGTCCTGAAGCAGTAGAGTCGATCAATCTCCAGGTCTTCGCCCACCAGGGCGCCGCCCTTTCGCACCCGGACCTCCAGGGCACTGCTCTCCCTGCGGCCCACAACATCAGGCAGCCATGATCCTCGCACTCGCCACTTTTCTCCTGCTGGACTGCCAGCAAGTCGTGCAACCGCGCGTGGTCTCGGATGAAGAGATCCGCGGCGCCGGATTCGCCGATGACTGGCGCTTCCCGCGCGAGCTGCCCAACGGCAAGGCCACACCCGGCGTCGAGTTCGAAAACGCCATGATCAAGCTGGTGCAGAAGCCGCTGCTGCCGGCGACTGCGGGACAGCCCGAGGTCTGGCTGGGCGACCTGGTGCGCGAGATGCAGGCCGGGCAGTGGTCGAAGAAAACCTCGGAGCGATTGCTCAAGCCGCTGAAGAAGAAACTACCGTCGCGCGACTACTACCGAGTCAAGGACCTGCTCCAGGCCTACGATCTATATGGCCGCAAATGGAATCCGCGCAAGGGCGGGCAGGCGCACGGCATGCGTTTCGGGCCGAGCTGGGAGTTCGGCAAGAATGACTGGGCCGAGGTCGGCGGCGACCGCGAGGTCGAGCAGATCGCGCAGCTGGTGGTGGCCGACATCCAGGCGCTGAAGGTTGCCGAAGCCAACTACCGCGGTTATTGGGACCACGTCAAACACGATTGGGAAGAGATCTCGGTGGTCGACGACTCCTTCATGCAGTGCCGCAACGAGGAAGGCAAGATCGTGCACGCCAGCGTCGAGCTCGATTTCGAATTCGATCTGCCCTTCCCGTTCTCCACCGCCGAGTTTCATCTCTACACCCTGAATACCTTGCTGCCCGACGGCCGCCCGATCCTGTATCTGCGCGGGCACCACTCTGATTTCTACTGGCTGGCCGGCTATGACATCTACCACCCGGTGTACGACCGCAACGGCGACTGGGTCGCCACCTTGATGGTGCGCCAGTTCGGCATGGACCTCGACGGCGTGCCCGACGGCACCGGCGACCGCCACGACAATCTGCGCGGCCAGTACGGCAACCTGCGCCGCGACGCCGAGCGCGTCTTCATCCGCCGCAATCGTGACAAGGATCAGCCCGAGGTCTACCCCTACACGGGAAGCCTGCCGCCCTACGAGGTGGTGCTGCCGGGCAAACCGGACTGAGCAAAGACCGCTTTCAGTCCTTCCATTCGCCGCCTTCGGCGATGGCGGTCAGGGCGTCGGCGTCTTCCTGGCGGCCGATGCTGATCAGGAAATCGCCGTATTCTCCGAGGCGTCTGGACCACATCGGATGCTCACGCCCCATCCCTTCCTCGATGTCCCCTAGGCAGCTGCGGAAGGCAGCATCGGCTTCGTCGTTGCGTTCCTGTTTGGCGTAGACGACGCCGAGCTGCCAGCGCGGCTGGATGCTGTTGGCGTGGGTCGGCCCGACCAGTTCGGTCAGGCGTTTGGCGGCGGCATCCAGTTCCGTTTCTGCAGATTCCAATTCACCATGCTTGAGCAGCATGACTCCTAAGGCATAACGGGCGAGCATGGTGTCGCTGGAATCGGGGCCGGCCAGTTTGGAATAGCCGGAGATGACCTGATCCAGCATCTGGCGCGCCTGCACCCTTTCGGCCGCAACGGTGCTGGTGATCAGCATCTCTGCGTTGTTCTGGATCAGACGCAGCGTGCGGCTGTCTTCTGGCCCGTAAAACTTCCTGCTGACTTTGACCAGCCTGGCTGCGGCGGCAAGGCCCTTTTCCTTCTCGCCACGATCGTCATAGATGATGGACAGGGTGGCGAGCGCGCTGATGCCGCTGCCACCCAGTTCTCCATTTTCATTTTCGCACAAGGCCACCCCCTCCCGGCAACGCTGTTCGGCCAGATCAACCTTGCCTTGATAAAAAGCCAGATTGGCCAGTGCGGTACGGCAGGAAACCACCATCGGGCCGACAACGCCTTCTTCGGCGATGAGGTCGTCGAGCATGCCGAGGAAAATTTCCTCCGCATCGCCATACCTTCCAAGCCGGCGATAGGCGCTGGCCAAATGGGTGCGCGTGGTTCGTCGCCAGCGGTTGTGAGCCAGGCCCTCCATTTCGAACAGGCCGACGGCCTCCTCGAGCAGTGGCAGGCCTTCTTCAAAGAGCTCAAGCCCGACCAATGCGTCGCCGAATACGCCGATCAGGCGCGCGCGCAATTCGGTGTCGCTTTCTTTGCGCACCTCTTTGAGTCCGGCCTGCAGGGTCTGCGCCACGGTGACGTCTTTGCCGCCACCGGAGCGGTGGTCCACCGCGTTGAAGGTGGAATACAGATATTCGGCCATGCGCTCCGAGCGGCCGAATTCGACATCCTTTTGCTCCATGGCGAAAACCGCATCATCGCGTGCCACCTTGTACTGGATCATCATTGCAAGGATGGCGCCGACGGCGACGGTCACCACGGTTCCGCTGGCGGCGATCGCCGGGTGGCGGCGACAGAAACGGGCGCTGCGGTGCGCCCAGCCCGGCGGCTTGGCCAGCGTCGGCTTCTGGTTAAGGAATCTATGCAGATCGGCGGACAAGTCCGCCATGGACTGGTAACGTCGTTGCGGTCGTTTGGCCAGCGCCTTGATACACACAGCCGCAAGGTCGCGCGGAACGCGCTGGCGCAGTTTGTGCGGATCGATCGGATCGTGATTCAGGATGCGGTCCATGACTTCGCGGCTTGATTCTCCCTGGAACGGCCGCACCAAGGTCAATGCTTCATAGAGAGTGGCTCCCAGTGAGAACACGTCGGAGCGGTGGTCAATCGAGGAGCGTTTCGCCTCGACCTGTTCCGGAGACATATAGAAGGGCGTGCCTGGGTGTTCGCCGGTGCTGGTCAAGGTCAGCGCCTCGGTGACCAAGGCCAGGCCGAAGTCGGTCACTTTGGGTTGGTGGTCGCCGCTGAGCAGGATGTTGCCCGGCTTGACGTCACGATGGATCACGCCGGCGTCGTGGGCGGCTTGCAGTGCGTCGGCGACTGCTGCGATGAGAGAGGCGACGCCGCGAAAATAATCAGACGGAAGGTCGGCCTGGCGGCGTCGTTCCTCGAGTTCGTGAGCAAAAGTACGGCCGTCGGCGACCAGTTCCTGGGCGATGTAATAGGAATTCAGATGGCTGCCCACCGCGTGCACGGCCACAATCCCCGGATGCTGGATGCGGCCACCTGCCTCGGCCTCCTGTTGGAAGCGGAGAACGCGGGTGGCCGAACTTCCGGTGTCTGAGAGCAGCAGCTTGAGCGCAACTCGGCGGTGCAAGGAGAGCTGCTCCGCTTCCCACACCACCCCCATGCCGCCGCGCCCGATCTCGCGCACCAAGCGGAAGTCGCCGATGACCTGGCCGTGGCCGAAAGCACCGTCCGAGCCGGCAAAGTGCTGTCTTAATCCTTGGTAGTCCTCAAGCAACCGGGACAGGGGTACGCGGATGGACTCCTCTTGCCGCTCAAGGAATTCCGCTGGG
>JAJFFB010000083.1 GCA_021776925.1 Planctomycetota bacterium
ACCCTGGTGCGCGCCTTCGACGGCGACACCAGCCAGCAGGTCTTCCACAAGATCCTGACCGAGGAACCGCTCGACCCGCGCCGGATCCGCAGCCGCGTGCCGCGTGACCTGGCGGTGATCTGCCACAAGTGCCTGGAGAAAAGCCCCGACCGCCGTTACCCGGGCATGACGGAGCTGGCCGCCGACCTGCGCCGCTTCCTGAATGACGAGCCGATCCTGGCCAAGCCGCCTGGCCCAATCACCCGCGTGGTCAAGTGGTGCCGCCGCCATCCGGTCAAGAGCGTGACCGCCGCCGCACTGCTGATCGGCCTGCCGACGATCTCGATCCTCGGCACCTGGTACGTGACCCACCTCGACGAGGTGCGCGCGCAGCAGGAAGCGGAACTTATCCGAGAGGCAGAGGAACTCGGTCAACGAGGATTTCTTGCGCTTTACGAGTTAGATAATCCAGAACTGGCACAGGCGCTCTTTCAGCAGGCACTGGCTACCCATCCTGGAAAGGATCCTGACAATTTGGCGGGCATGGCCATGGCTGTGGCCCAGGCGGATGGACCAGTAGCCGGTATTGAAGTGCTGCACTCTCGAATTGCCGAATGGCAGGCTTTCCCTGACCTGGCTCGCGTAGAGGCCGCCATCCTCGAAACTACTGGGCGCGAGCAGGAGGCCGAGCTAATCCTGTCCGATCTTGGCCAAGCGACGACTGGCATTGGCTGGTCGCTTGAGGGGCGCAGGTGGTTGGCCAAAGGTGAGAATGCCGAACGTAGTGAGGAAGATAGAGCCTTTGCCAATGCACAGAACGCTTTCCATCAAGCGATCCTGGTCGCTTCGAGGGCACGGATGCAGGATTATTTTGGCATGGCCCATGCTATGGGACATCTTAGGGATCCAGGTCCATGGCTGGTGCCGCTGGTCCATGCCATCGAAGGTCTTTGGCCAAAAAACTACGTGGCGGCATTGAGGCGAGGGTTTGCTTTGGGTTCTGAGCTTACTAACCGAGGAAAGGGATGGAGGACCCAAGCCCAAAAGGAAGCGGCCGTCATCGCTTACCGGGAAGCCAGTTTGATGGACGGAGAGTTCTTTTCCGGTCATTACAACCTCGGTTCCGTGCTCTACAGCCTCGGCCGTTTCGTGGAGGCGGAAGTGGCCTTAAGGAAAGCGGTTCAGTTTGATCCAGATAGTGCGATTGCGCATTACATGCTCGCCGCTGTGCTTAAGGATATGGGTCGCCCGCTTGAGGCTGAGCTGGAGTTTCGGGAAGCGATCCACGAGGATCCCGGAATGGCCTTGGCGCATTTCAATCTTGGGCGTGTGCTCAAAACGACAGGCCGATCCAAAGAGGCGGAAAGGGAATGGCGGGAGGCCATTCACCTTGACCCTGGTTTCGTTCTGGCTCTTCACAACCTTGGATTCCACTTGATGGTCACCGGTCGTCAGTCAGAGGCGGTAGACGTTTTAGGCAAAGCCGTCGAATTGGATCCAGGCGACGCGGATGTCCGTCACACTTATGGACTTGTGCTCATTGAAACTGGTCGCATTGAGGATGCAGAGGCAGAGTTTCGAACCTCGATCCAACTCAATCCTGCCAACCAATTGGCCCATTTCAGCCTTGGCAGGTTGTTCCAATTGAGCGGTCGCCGAGAAGAAGCTGAGGTGGAGTACCGCGAAGCCATCCGCCTCGGTCCGGACTATCCCGTGGCTCATTACAACCTTGGCACCCTGTTGGAGTCGTCTGGCCGAATGGATGACGCTGAGGTGGCGTACCGGGATGCCATTCGGCTTGACCAGGATTATTCCCTGGCATCCATGAGTTTAGGCAACCTTCTTTTTGCGACCGGAAGGCATGGGGAAGCAGAAATGGTGTTTCAGGATTCCCTTCAGAAGCACCCTGCCTCCGCGGATTTGCACTACAACTTCGGCAATTTTCTCCTTGCTTCCGGTCGTCGGCCGGAGGCGGAGGGTGAATACCGGACTGCAATACGCCTAGTTCCAAATCACCCGGAGGCGCATTGCAATCTTGGTCTCATCCTCCTCCAGTCGAATCGCCCGGTGGAAGCGCTTGAGCATTTTCGTCTGGGGCACGATCTGGGCAGCCGCAAGCCGGATTGGCCCTACCCTTCGGCGGACTGGGTACGGACCGCTGAACAGGCCGTCGAGGTTTCCAGGCGATTGGCAGACCTTGGGAGTGTCCAGGATTGGAAGCAAGCCTTTGCCCTGGCTAGGGTGGCATGGAGCCAAGGAAACCTGGAGGGGGCTTCTCGCTTGGAGTCCCGGGGGCTGGAACTTGCCCGCGAAGCCCAAGCAACGGAGGTTCCTGAACTGGGCATGTGGACCGGCGCCTCGGCAATCGACCTGAATAGCACTGCCTGGGCGCTGGTGGATCCAGCACGACCGGAGAAGGGGACCGACATGGCTCTTGCCCTTCGCCTTGCTCGGGCGGCAGTGGCGGCAGAGCCTGACGATGGCAGCATTCGCGACACGCTGGCTTGGGCGCTGTTTGCCAACGGCCGCTACGGCGAAGCGTTGGCCGAAGAGGAAAAGGCGGTGGAACTGGCGGCAGAAGACGCTAAGCCTGGACTACGTAGCAGCCTGGAGGACCTCAAGCGGCGGGTGGCGGAAGCGCAAGCAGCGGCCGACCCTCAGGGTGCGGATGGTGGCTAGGCGGAAGTCGTTTCCTCGGGCACCGGGGGCAGGGTCAGGGCCAGGCCGAAGGGGATCAGCAGGCTGGCGGCGAAGAGGAAGTAGGGGCTGGCCGAGCCGAACTTCCAATAGCACATGGCGCCGAGCACTGGGCCTATGGCGCGGCTGAGGGAGCCCATCGAACGAAAGGTGCCCATCGCCAGGCCTTGGCGGTCGGCGGGGCAATAGCGCGACACCAAACCCGATAGGCACGGCATGGTCAGCGAACTGCCGATCGCCATGAAGGTCAGGCCGAGGTACAGCAACAACGCGCTGTGGGCGAGACCGATGAGGATGAATCCCGGGATGGTCAGCAGCAGGCCGGCGCGGGCCAGTTTGCGCTCGCCGTACTTGGCCGGCAGGCGGCGCATCTCGCGGCCTTGCACGTAGATGATGATGACGCCGACGTAGACGAACATCAGCGCCAGCTTGCCGTGGCCATAACCCATGCGCTCGGCAGCCAGGAAGGTCAGAGTGAATTCGATCGCGGCGAAGGCGATCAGGAACAGGAAGTAGATCAGGATGCCGGCCTTGACCCCGGGGAAGGACAAGGAGGACAGACGGCGGAAGGGGTTGATGCTGCGCCCATCAGCGTGCTGCCCGCGTTTCTCCGCCGGCAGGGTTTCGCCGAAGCGACGCGCTACCCACAACAGGTTGATCGCCGCCAGGACCAGCGATGCCAGCGCCGGACCGGAGAAGGGATTGATGGCGAAGGCGCCGGCCGGAGCCACGCCCAAGGCGCCGCCGAGATCGATGCTGGCGGTCAACGCGCCGATCACCGGCCCGAAGATGAAGCCGAGGCCGATGGCCGCGCCGATCATGCCCATGCCCTTGGAGCGGTCCTCGCCACTGGTGATGTCGGCCACCGCCGCAGAGGCGGTGGCGATGTTGCCTGCCATCGCCCCGGCGAGGATGCGCGAGGCCACCAACACCGCGAAGCTGCCGGCAAAAAACCACATGCCACAGGCGATCATGGTGCCGGCCAGGGTCACCAGCAGGGTGGGGCGTCGTCCGATGCGGTCGGACAATCCGCCCCAGAACACCGCGAAGACAAACTGCAGCACGCCATAAACCGACCCGAGCAAGCCGCCGAACAGCGTGATCACCGCGTTCTTGTCGTCGCCGGCGAAATCTTGCAGGCGCGCCACCAGGCGCCCGAGCATGCTGTCGGCGCCCTCGGCCTGGAAGTAGTGGTCCAGCAGTTCCGGGAACAGCGGAAACAGGATCGAGAAGCCGACGATGTCGAGGAACACCGTCAGAAAGAGAACACCGAAAACGGCGTGGGGCGATTTGCTCATGACAGGATCAGGAACGGAACTGGGTGTAATCCAGGACCAGCAGCAGCAGCAGCAGCGGCAGGTAGATGATGGAAGAAATCAGAACCGCGCGCGCCTGGCGCATGCTGCGGCCGAAACTGAAGCGCACGACGAACACCAGAAAAGCAATACCCAGCGTGACCGCACCATAGAAATAGCTCTTGCCGGCGTAGCCGAACACCGGTGGCAGCATGCTGGCGATGAACATCATGAACGCATAGTGCAGGCCCTGGCGCGCAGTGGTGCCAACCGGTGCTGCGTTGGACAGCATCTTCAAGCCGCCGCGTTCGTAGTCCTCGCGGTACATCCAGGCGATGGCGAAGAAGTGTGGGAACTGCCACAGGAACAGGATCGCAAAGACCACCCCGGCCATCATGTTGAGGCCGTTGCCGGCGGCGGCCCAGCCGACCAGCAGCGGCATCGCCCCGGGCACCGCGCCGACCACGGTGTTGAAGGGAGTGCGCCGTTTCAGCGGCGTATAGACGTAGCAGTAGATCACCAGCATCAGGCCGGCGAGCCACGCGCTGAGCGGGTTGAGGAAGATCAGCAGCCAGGCGACCCCGCCGATCGCCAGCACCGCGGCGAAGCCGCGCGCCGCCGGCAGGCTGATGCGCCCGGTGGGCAGCGGACGATTGCGGGTGCGGTCCATCAGGCGGTCGATCTCGACCTCGAGCACCTGGTTGATCGCCGCCGCGGCGCTGCTCACCGCGGTCAGTCCCAGCGCCAGATGCAGCGCCACCCATGGGTCCAGCGGCCCGGCACTCGCCATCCAGGCACACAACAGGGCACCGCTCAGCGATACCGCTTGGATACGCGCCTTAGACAGCACCAGCCAGTCGCCAAGGGAAGGGTGGGTGGACATGGCCGGACTCATGTAGCGCGGCGTGGGGGGGGGCGATGGGCTTCGAGGGTGAGGGCCGCGGCGGCAGCCATCACCAGGACCCCGAGCACCAGGTGCACGGTGGCCAGACCGGTCTGCACCAGGAAGCGCGTTTGCTCGTCGTGCAGGTCCTGGCCCAGCGAACTGAAGACGAAGGCCCAGGTGGCGAGGCCGAGGCCGAGCTGAGCACCGAGCAGGTGCGCGGTGAGGCGTGCGTCGCGGCGCAGACGCGGATCGTGATTGAAGTGCCGGTAGACCAGGAACACGGCGACGTAGATCGCCGCGGTGGCGGTCAACGCCAGCACCAGATGGCCGGAGAATGCGCCGGCCTTGTGGCGCAGGCTGGCCGCCGCGAGCAGGTTGAGGAATAGCAAGGCCATGCCGGCCTTGGTCCACAGGCGCAGACGGATACGCACCCGGACTGACCTGCCCCCCCCCACGGCGGATTCAACCGGATGCGCGGATTCAGTAGGCTCCGCGGCCCGGTCATGCGGACGTTCTGCATGCAGCCAGGAGGCGGAACTGGTCTTCGCCAGCGCCACCAGCACCACGATCACCACCTGCGCACCGAGCGCGTGCACGATGGCCCCGGTCTGGGTGTTCTCGAGCACGCGCAGCGCGCCGATCAAACCTTGAATGACGACCAGCCCCAGGTTGAGCAGCGCCAGCCGGCGCAGCTTGCTGCCATGCCGCCAGGCGAGGCCGACCAGCACAATGGAGAGCAGCCCAAGCACGCTGCCGGCCTGGCGGTGGGTGTGCTCGAGCGATGCGCCGGTGCCGAATTCATCGGCCAGGCTGCCGTAAAAGAAATCAAATAGGCTGCGCGCGTTGATGTTCGGCCAGGTCGGATAGGCCATGCCGACGTCGGCGCTGGTGACCGCGCCGCCGAGCCCTACCGTCATCAGAATGGTGAACGCCAGGGTCAGCCACGACATGCGCGGCAACCACAACGGTTGGCCAGATTGAGCGACCTGGCTCACTGCCCGCCCCCATTGGAAAGGCTAAGAATGTAATGCACCAGGTCGCTGATTTCCGCATCACTCAGCGTGGTCTGATAGGAAGCCATCGGCGTGCCCTCGACGCCGATGCTGATCCGCCGGTACAGGTCTTCCACCGCCGAGCCGCCGTGAAACTGGCCAAAGGCCATGTCGCGCGGCCGCGATTCTTCCCCCCAGGCGTCCTTCAGCAACCAGCCGAAGTTGCGGTCCCAGGCGCCTGGTCCCCGGCCGGCACCGTCCTTGCCGTGGCACATCCAGCAGGCGGCTTTGGTGCCGAGGAAGAGGTCGCGGCCACGATCGACCGATTCCGGCGTGGCTGCGGGCACCTGCGGTTGCAGCGCCATGGCCTCGGCGATGCTCCAATTGGCAGCCACGCTCTGCACGCTGAGATCCAGACCGTTGAGCAGATGCGCCTCGCGTTCGACCAGCGGAGTGTCTTCACCAAAGCGGCCGAGCTGCTCCAGCGCCGCGGCGAGTCGGAACTCGGTGATGGCGCGCATCAATTGAAAGCGGGTGTAATCAACCAGCGCGGCAAGATCGTCCTCGGGCAGCGCACCGAAGGAAGCCATCGCCGTCGACGGCACTCCCTGGCGCAAGATGCGTTCGACGTCGGTGCGGGTCGGCGGAATTCCGGTCGGAGTACTGCCGTACTTGAGGATGCCGAGGCCGAAGTCGCGCGGCCGCGGGCGCAGGATGCGCGCCGTCGGCGTGTCGGCGCCGCCGCTCCAGCCGTGGCAGTGCATGCAGTTCTTCTGATAAAGCGCGCGCCCGCGCTGCAGATGCTGGGCGTCGCCGAGGTCGGGCAGCTGCTCCTGCCATACGGCGGGCGGCCGCGGCTGCGCATGACTGCCAAACTCCTGTTCCAGAGCCGCGGCCAATAATTCCTCGCTCGACTGCGGCAGGCCCAATGCGCGGGTGTGGCGGCTCAGCGGATGCCCGGCGGTCATCGCCTCACTGCTGCCGCTGACCATCAGCGCCAGGCCGGCCAAGGCGGCGGCGCCGACCACCAACAGTCCCTTGCGGTCGTTGGGATGCATCATCACGGAGTTGCGGCGGCGCTGGGCTCGGTGGCCATGGCCAGGGTGTAGGAATCGGTCCACACGTAAAGGACCAGATAGATCAGCACGCCGGTCACCGAGACGAACAGCCACACCGGCAGCGCCACCCGCGCCCAGCGCCGGTGGGTGGCGCGGCGATCCTTGAATCCCAGCCAGGCGGTGCGCCCGGCGAGCACCGGCACCGTCACCGCGAGAATCGTGTGCGCCAGAAGCATGCCCAGATAGGCGTTGCGCCACGCTTCTGGCCCGGCGTACTTGACCTGCAGGCCGACGCTGGCGTGATGGTAGAGATACACCACCAGGAACAGCGTCGAACTGGTCAGCGCGGCGATCATGCAGCGCTTGTGCGCCGCCTCGTTGCCGCGTTTGATCTGGATCATTCCGGCGACCAGCAAGACGAAGGACAAGGCATTGAGACTGGCGTCGACCGTAGGCAGCAGAGGAGGGGCCGTCATCGGGGGCTACTCGGCGAGAAGACTGGTGACGGCGGCATCGATGCGCGCCGCGGCGTCAGGATCGGAAATGTCGATGAAATCGCGCAGGTGTCCGCGCTTGTCGACCAGCGCCACCCGGGTGCTGTGCAAGATGTCTCCGGCGGCGTCCTTTTCCTGCGCCAGGGCGAGCAGAAAGGACTGTTCCGACAGTTCCACGATCGAGCTGGGGTCGCCGGTAAGCAGGCTCCAGTTTTGCAGCGGCAGGGCGCGTTCCTCGGCGTAACGCCGCAGAACATCGGGTGTGTCGTTGGCGCCGTCGATGCTGATGCTGAGGAAGCGCGGCCCGCTGGCGCGTGGCTGCCAGCGTTGCGCAACCTCGGCGACGGCGTCCATCAGGGGGGGGCAGATGCTCGGACAGGTGGTGAAGAAGAAATTCACCAGCCACACGTTGCCATTGAGGTCGCCGCGGACGAAGGTGCGGTCGTCCTGGTCGGTGAGTTGGAAGGCGGCGATCTCGCCCAGATCACTCAGCTCCGCGGCGGCCTCCTTCTGGCAGGCCGCGCCGGTGGCGAGACAAACAAACAGGAACAGGGGGAGCCGCATGGCCGTAGCCCCATAGGATAGTCGTGCCTGCGGCGTCCGGATCCGCCCCATGACCCAAGCCGTTTTTCGTCGTCGTCGTGAATACGCCCTCGAGCGTTGGGCGCTGCGCCTGATCGGTCTCGGCCTGCTCGCGCTGGCCACTTTTCTGCTGCTCGGCCACGCCGACCTGCAGGGCGCTTATGCCTCGCCTGGCGTGCTCGGGCTGGTCCACGCGCTGGTCCTTTTGTGGCTGCTGCCTGTGGCCCTGGTCGGCGTCCTGCGCGCCACTTCTCCGGGCGGGCGGCCGCACGCGCGCTGGTTGGCGGCGCTCGGCCTGGGGCTCTACGCCGTGGGGGCTCCAGGTCTTTTCGCCCACCTGCTGACCTTCAATACCAGCGTCGGCATGCTGGCCACCGCCGGGCTGGTGTGGTTTGGTCTGGCCCTGTTCACCGTTCACGTGGTGATCGCCGTCCGCAGCAGCGGCCGGCTCGACGACCTCGCCGCGCGTTTCATGCTTGCCGCCCTGTTCTGGCTGCTGTTGGCGGGCCTGATCGGGCTGCTGCTGGTGTTGAGTTTGCGCGGCATTGAACTTCCCGGCCAGCGCGCCGGCTGGATCCGCGCCCACGCCTGGCTGGCCGCTTTCGGCTTCTTCGCCAACCTGGTCCTGGCCGCGGGTTACGCGGTCAATCGCCAACGCCTCGAAGTGTCCGGCGCCGCCCCCGGCCACGACCACCTGGTGTGGCTCGGCTGGCAGCTCGGGCTGCTGATGGCCGGCGAGGGTCTTGCCAACCGACCCGGGTGGTTCTACGCCGGACTCCTGCTCGCCGCGGTCGCGCTGGTGGGCTTCGCCCTGCGCGTGATGCCCGGACTGCGCCGCGAGCTGCGCTGGTCGATGGGCTGGAAGCCATGGCGGATCTGGCTGCCGGTGGCGTGGGCGGTGCTCGCGGTCGCCTGCGGAGTCTGGGCCTGGATCGGTCGGGATTACGGTCCGGCCAACGTCGCCTTCGGCGTCGCGCTGCTATTTGGCATGATCGGCTCCTCCTCCCTGGCCTGCCTCAGCTTGCTCAAGCCGATCCCGCTGCTCCCGGTGGTCGTCTGGCACCTCGCCGGCCTGCTGCTGGTCGTGGCGACGCTGTTCCTGCAACCGCACCTCGGCCAAGTCGGGGCGTGGCTGGTGGCGGTGGTGGCGCTGTGGTTGCAGCCGGCGTTGTGGCGCAGCCACTCCCTTTACAGAAGCTGACCGATTGCGTGAGCCGGCCGATTGCGTGAGCTGACCGATTGCAGGAGCTGACCGGTACTGCCACGATGAGCCGGTGCTCTACAGCATCCTCCTATTTGCTTTTGCGGGCGCGGCGGGCACCCTGGCCAGGATCGGGTTGGGCCGTACGCTGCAGGCCTGGGCAGGGACCGGTTTTCCGCTCGGCACCCTGGCCGTGAACCTCCTCGGCAGCTTCCTCTTCGGCCTCTTCATGGGGCTTGGCGAGGGGCGGATCACGCTGTCCCCGGAGGCCCGCAACCTGTTCACCCTGGGTTTCCTCGGCGCTTTCACCACTTTCGCCACCTTCTCTCACGAGACCGCCCAGCTGTTCAAACAGGGCCATGGCGGCCTGGCCTTGGCCAATATCGGCGCGAACAATTTTCTAGCCTTGTGCTTGGTCTGGCTGGGCTGGAAATGGGCTCAAGCCTTATAGGGCCGCTGCTGGTGCTCGCGCCGGCGTGCATTGAGGGCGGCCAGGGCGCGCGGTTCCAACGCCAGGAACTTGATCAACTGCGAGGACGAGACTCGGAACAAGGCCGAGACCTTGGCGATCTCGTCCTGGTGCAGGTTAAGGGCGTCGAGGACCTCGGCCAGCAGGGCGGGGAAATCGCGGTGGCTGGGATTGACCTGAATGCGGCCACCGCGCAGGCGTGCACACCAGGCTTCGCTGGGGGAAAAGCTTGCCTCCTGGCCGAAATCGGCGTCGCTGAGCGGGCTGCGCCAGCCCAGAGCGAGGCTTTTTCGCAGCCGAAACAAGGCCTCACGCGCGTTATCTCGCTGGGAACGGCGTTCATTGGCCTGCCCGCTGACCCCGCTCGGCAGGTGGGTCAGGCGCACCGCGGTCTCGACCCGGTTGCGGTGCTGGCCGCCAGGGCCTGAGGCGCGGGTGTTTTCCCGTCGGCACTGCTTGAGCAGTTCCTCCTCTTCGAGTCGCGCCGGGTGGGTCATCGGGCCCAAGCCTAACCCGTGCCCCTGCCGATAGGGAATAGGCGGACAGGCCCCGGATTCGTGGGAACCTGACTGCTTCTGGCGCCCTCCTAGAGGTGCCTTTTCCGTGATCATGATCCGCTTCGCATCCCTCGCCGCCGTGGTGGGCCTGGCCCTGCCACTTTCCGCCCAGCAAGCGCTCGAACCCGAGGCGCTGACCGTGCAGTCGGGCTATGGCCTGCACACCTTCCTGGTCGACGCCCCGGATGCCCTCAGCAGTCCGGCGGCGCGCCTCAACGATGCACGCGCCGACCGCGACGGCGTGGTGCCGCCGCCGACCAGCGGTTTCGTCCTGCACGCCGCCCTGCTGGTGCAGACCGCGCAACCGGGCCTGCTCGAACGCCTGGTGGGCAGCATCGACGAGCGCGCTCGCGTGTTCGCCTTTCCGGTCACCGGCACCTGGCTGGTGGAAGCCCCCAGCGTGCGCGTGGCGGTTGACCTGGTCGCCGCCCTGGAACCCGTTTTCGGCACTGGCAGCGTGCACCTCGACGCGCGCCAGCCGCTGACCAGCAAGGCGTTGCCGAGCGATCCCGGTTTCGGCAACCAGTGGCATCTGCGCAACACTTCCATGCCCGAGGCCGACGCCAATCTTGAGCCGGCGTGGAATCTGGGCTACACCGGCAGCGGCGTGGTGGTCGGCGTGATCGACGGTGGCTCGCAGACCGGCCACCCCGACCTGTCGGCGAATTACAACAGCACCGCATCGAGTTCGGGCGCGAGTTCCAGCCACGGCACCTCGGTGGCCGGCGTGATCGCCGCCGACAATGACAACGGCAAGGGGGGGGTCGGCGCGGCGTATGACGCGCAATGGAGCAACCACGTGTTCGGTTCGTCCTCGACCATCGCCAATTCCTTCCTTTATCGCAACGACATCAACGACGTCAAGAACAACAGCTGGGGTCCTTACGACGACGGCACCCTGTCCTACATGTCGAATACCGAGCGCAACGCGCTGCGCGACGGCGTCCTGCTGGGTCGCGGCGGCCTCGGCGAAATCTACACCTGGGCTGCAGGCAATGGCGACGTCGTTGACCGCGTCGACTACGACCCCTACGCATCCAGTCGTTACACCATCGCGGTGGGCGCGGTCGGTGATCTGGACACGCGTTCCTGGTACAACGAGAAGGGCAGTTCGATGCTGGTGGTGGCGCATTCCAGCGGCAACAACCGCGGCATCTACACCACCGACGCCGGCAGCGGCTACACCAACAGCTTCGGCGGCACCTCTTCGGCGGCACCACTTGGCGCCGGTGTGGTGGCGACGGTCCTGGCGGCCAATCCGAGCCTTTCGTGGCGCGACGTACAGCACATCCTGGTGCATAGTGCGCGGCAGTGCGACAGCGGCCACCCGTTCTGGAGCACCAACGGCTCAGGCCATCTGATGAACTACAACTATGGCTTCGGTGCCGTCGACGCCGGTGCCGCCACTCAGCTTGCTGCGAGCTGGACCAATGTATCGGCCGAACAGAGCTGGACCAGTGGCGCACTTGCCGCCAACCAGACCATTCCCGACAACGATCCGAATGGTCTGGAATTCACTATCAACGTGCCGCAGGGCATCACCGTCGAGCACGTCGAGTTGGTGTTGAACGTGACTCATGGTTATGTCGGCGACCTGGTGATCTGGGTGAAGTCGCCGCAGAACACCAAGTCAACGCTGAGCACGCAGCGCACCGATCCCCAGGACAACCTGGTCGACTACATCTTCACCACCGTGCGCAGCTGGGACGAATCTTCCGCCGGCGATTGGACCTTCCACATCTCGGATGAGAGCAGCAACCGCGTCGGCACGCTGCAGGATTACGAGCTCATCGTCTATGGCAACGACGGCAGCCACCTCGACACCTTCCGCGTGAGTACCACCGGCCTGGTTGCCGGCACCAGCGGCAGCGTCGACGTGGATGGTGCCCGTGCCAATGAAAACTGCTGGCTGGCGTACAGCATCGCCGGTCTCGGCAGCACCTCGGTGCCGCAGCTTGGCGTGACCCTGGGGTTGGCCTCGCCGGCCCAGGTCGGCAGCGCGCAGCTCACCGATGCCGGCGGGCAGAGCACCTGGGTTGCCAGCGTGCCGGTCGGCAGCGGCGGGGTGGCGGTGTGGTTCCAGGCGCTGCAGATGAACAGCGTCAGTTCGATCCTGGCGACCACGATCCAGTAGCCGGGCGGTCGCAGCAGCCGGGCAGTCGCAGCAGCCGGGCGGCCGCCGCCGCCAGCGATTGCCCCGCCGCACACCCGCGGGAGCCCTATCCTGGAGCCATGAGCGAACGCGTATGGCACCGTTTCTACGATCCCGGCGTCCCCCATGACATCCCCTTCGAGGACGTCACTGTGCCGGATTACTTTCATACCACGGCTGCATCGCACCCCGATGCCACCGCGGTGGTGTTCCTCAACCGGCAGCTTAAATACCGCGAGGTCAAGGAGCACGTAGACCGGCTGGCCACCGCGCTGTACGCGTTGGGGGTGCGCAAGGACAGCAAGGTCGCGATCCAGCTGCCGAACCTGCCGCAGACCTTGATCTCGGTGTTTGCGGTGATGTCGCTCGGCGCGCAGGCGGTGATGACCAATCCGCTGTACATGCCGCCCGAGATCGAGCATCAGTGGAACGACGCCGGCTGCGAGGTGGCGATCGTTGCCGACTATCTCTACGACCAGAAGATCAAGAACCTGCGCGGCAAGCTGCCGGTGCGCCAGTACGTGATCACCAGCATCCCGGACTATCTGCGCTTCCCGCTGAACCTGCTCGCGCCGCTCAAGCTGCGCAAGCAGGATCCGCCGCTGGTGGCCAAGGTGGCGGCCGGGCCGGGCATCCACTTTCTCAAGGACCTGATCAAGAACACCGCACCTTCGGTGCCCAAGGTCAAGATCAACATGGACGACCTGGCGGTGATTCAGTACACCGGCGGCACCACCGGCGTGTCCAAAGGCGCGATGCTGACCCACCGCAACCTCAGCGCCAATGTGCAGCAGGTGCGGGCGTGGTTCCAGGGAGTCGAAGTCGGCAAGGAAGTGCTGCTCGCCGCGCTTCCCTACTTCCACATCTTCGGCCTCACCATCTGCATGTGCTTCCCGCTCAGTGCGGCGGCGGCGATCGTGCTGATGCCGAATCCGCGTGACATCCCGCAGATGATCAAGAATATCAGCAAGTACAAGGTCACCCTGTTCCCGGCGGTGCCGGCGATGTTCAACGCCATCAACCAGTACCCGGGCATCGACAAGGTCGACCTGTCCTCGGTCAAATCCTGTTTCTCCGGCTCGGCGCCGCTGACCGAAGACGTGCAGATGCGCTTCGAGGCGATGACCGGCGCCAAGATCGTCGAGGGCTTCGGCCTGACCGAGACCTCGCCGGTGGTGACCTGCAACCCGCTCGAGGGCTTGCGCAAGATCGGCCACATCGGCATTCCGGTGCCCAACACCGAGGTCAAGATCGTCGACCCCACCGACGGCGTGCGCGAGATGGCGCTGGGTCAGGAAGGCGAGCTGATCGTCAAGGGTCCGCAGATCATGAAGGGATATTGGAAACGTCCCGAAGCCACCGACGAAATGATCAGGGACAACTGGCTCTACACCGGCGACCTCGCGATCATGGACCAAGATGGTTATCTGCGCATCGTCGGCCGCAAGAAAGACATGATCATCGCCGGCGGCTACAACATCTACCCCGACGAGATCGATCGCGTGCTGCAGTCGCACCCGGCGGTGTTCGAGTCGTGCACCATCGGCATACCCGATCAGGCACGCGGCGAATCGGTCAAGACCTTCGTCGTGCTGCAGCCCGGCGAGTCGCTGC
Source organism: Planctomycetota bacterium (assembly GCA_021776925.1). Lineage (GTDB taxonomy): Bacteria > Planctomycetota > UBA1135 > UBA1135 > UBA1135 > JAJFFB01. Next base: position 13,977 of record JAJFFB010000083.1, read on the forward strand.
CGCAGGCCGAACTCGACGCCTGGTGCCGCGAGCGCCTGGCCGCGTACAAGGTGCCGCGCGCCTACGCCTTCCGCGATGAGCTGCCCAAGAGTTCGATGATGAAGCTGCTGCGCCGCGTGCTGCGCGACGAAGAGGTCGCGGCCAGCGAAGCCGGGGAGGAATCCTGACCATGGCCCTGAAGGCGAGCCGGGTGGAAATGCCGGATCTCTCCGGCCAGGTCGCGGTGGTTACCGGCGCCAGCCGCGGCATCGGCAAGGCGCTGTCCCTGCGCCTGGCCGAAGCCGGTGTCGAGGTTGTTGTGGTGGCCAAGTCCGAGGTCGGGCGCGAGGGTCTGCCGGGCAGCATCCACGACACCGTTGCCGAGATCGAAGCCGCCGGCGGCAAGGCGCGTGCGTTACGCGCCAACCTGCGCCACGAAGCCGACGTGCAGCGCATGATCGAGGAAACTCTGCAGCAGTGCGGGCGCATCGACATCCTGATCAACAACGCCGGCGCGCTATTCATGGCTCCGGTCGGAGCCACGCCGATGAAGCGCTTCGATCTGGTTCACCAGGTCAACGCGCGCGCGCCCTTTCAAGCGGCGCAAATGTGCCTCGAGCCGATGGCGCGCCAAGGCGGGGGGCACATCATCAACCTGTCGCCGCCGATCGAACCCGAGATCCTGCCCGGCAAGGTCGCCTACTGCATGTCGAAGTTCGGCATGAGCCTGCTGACCCTGGGGCTCGGCCCCGAGGTCGCGGCTCAGGGGATCTGCGTGGCTTCCCTGTGGCCGGCCACGATCGTCGAATCGCAGGCCAGCATCAACCACAAGATGGGCACTCCCGACATGTGGCGCGGGCCCGAGGTGCTGGCCGACGCGCTGATCGCCTTGCTGTCCCAGCCCAAGGACGAGATCAACGGGCGCATCTGGCTCGACGAGGAATTGCTCGCCCGCTGCGGGGTTGACGACCTGGCCCCCTACAGCGTGGTGGAAGGGGGAACTCCCTTGCGCATCGTCGGCGCAGGCAACTGGATGGCTCCAAGTGGCCAAAAAGGCTAGGAAGTTGGATAACCCTAATCCTGTTAACACTGTAAACTTGAGACGATGTCCGGAATTACCCCTGGAAAAAGGGGTTACTGTGCGAAAATGTAATCCCTAGCTTGGGTTGACCGACCCCTCCCCATGTCCTTCGCAGCCCTGAAAAACGAACAACTCACCAGCTTCGCGGCCCGTCTCCGCGAATTTGGGATGGAGTCTGGGGAAGAGGGCCTGGTCGAGACCGCCGATTTGCTGCCCGAGGCCACCAGCCGCGACCGCGACCGGCTGTCCACCGAGCTGATGCGGATCTACCGCGATTCGGCCTCGAACGACGCTTTTGGACTGCTCTATGAGTTCAATTCCGAGGGCATCCTGCGCCTGATCTTCCATCATCTGCGGCGCAGCTATTACTCGGTCGATGCCGCCGACATCCTGCAGGAGGTGTTCTTCAACATCTACCGCTATCCCTTCAAGTTCAAGCCGGACCGGCCCAGCGCCTTCCGCAACTGGACCCACTCGATCATCCGCAACACGGTCCTGAAGCATTCGCGCAAGGCCCAGCGGAACCACGCGATGTCGCTGGGCAGCACCCTCGACCGCGATGCCGACGATGGGCTCTCGCTCGAGCTGGAAGACGCCAACGCGGTCAACCCGCTCGACAACACCGTCGCCCACGAGGCCGAGCAGGAGCTGGCCGGCGCCTGGACTCTTTATCTGCACTTCTACCTGCACGCCTACCGCTGCCTGACCCCGCGCGAGAAGCGCGCGCTGTATCTGGTCGAGGTCGACAGCCTGCCCTACAAAGAGGCCGCCGAAAAGGTCGGGGTGCGCGTCGAGAACCTGAAAATGATGATCTTCCGCGCCCGTCGCAAGATCTTCACCATCATGAAACGGCAGTTCAGCGCCAGCCAGAGCGCGCTCGACCGCCGCGCCGTGCAAGAGGCCACCGCCGGTCTCCAGCGCGACGATCTTGATCTCGGAGCCGCCGGCTCCGACCAGCCGGGGGAGCGTAGCTGATGAGCGATCGCACCGGCTTCTTCGACGCCATCCGCGCGGTGCAGTCCAGCAACCGCTTGCTGTGCAACGGTTTCCAGCGCGACCTCAGCGCCATGCTCGACAGCGAGCTGGCCGAGCGCTCGGCGCGTCGCGCGCTGGCCCACATCGAGGCCTGCGGCGACTGCCGCGAGTTCTTCGAGGCCATCCGCCTGCAGGCGCTGGCCCACCGCGATCTGGCGGTTCCCGGTTCGCTCGCCACGCGGCTGCGCCGTCTGCGCGGCCAGGACCTGTTCGACGGCTGGACCGACGCCGAGATCGTCCGCCGCCTGGCCCGCGTGCTCTACGAATTGGGCAAGGCCTACGTGCTGCTGGCCACCGACGACGAGTATCTGCTCAAGGTCGCTGACGAGCCGGTGGTCATTGACCACTACGCCGCCGACGAGGCCGCCGAAGCAGTCGCCGCCGCCGAATCGAGCGGTGCCTGCTGTGTTTCGCGCGAAGTGCTGGAGTCGCGGGCAAAAGATAGCCTGGCCGAGGGCCGGCGTCTGCTCGCAGAGGCTCTGCGCCTCAAGCCGCGTTTCGCCGAAGCGCTTTTGTACCAAGGCTTTGTGTGTCAGGTCGCGGGCGACGCCGAGGGCGCCTCCGAGGCCTACCACGAAGTCTTCCTGCGCACGGATCGGGTGACCAACCGTGCACACGCTGCTATCCAGCTGGGCATGCTGTACGACCGGGCCGATGACCACGCCCGGGCCTTGCGCATGTATCGCTGGGTGGTCGCATCCGGCCTGGTCCACCGCAAGTCCGAATTTTCCTTCGTCTTGTTCAACATCGCTGTCGAGCACATAAGCCTCGGAGACCTCGAAGCCGCCGCGCGCATGCTGCGCCGCATCCGCCTCGCGCACCCGAGCTTGTGGGAATCTGCGATCAACTGGATCCGCAGGTCCCCCGATCTGGTCGAACAGCTCGCCGGGCACCCTGACTGCCGGGCCGAACTCGAATCCTCTGAACCGGCATTCTTTGCCGCTTGAACACATGCGCCGCGCACTCCGCTCCTCGAGCCTGACCCGATCCTTCCTGGATCTGGGCCTGCTCGCTTGGGTGCCCATCGCCTTGCTCTTCGTCAGCCCGCTGGCTTTTGGTGGCGGCGACGTCGACAAGGGTGGCACCGATCGTGGGGACAACCCCGTCGTCGGCAGTCTTCCCTGCATGGTTGACCCCGACATGGAATGGATGTTCTGGGAACCGCTGGGCAACGACCCCAACGGCGGCATCCGCCCCGGCTTCCCCGCCGCGATCGCCTTCGTCGGCGATGACCTCGACGACAGCATCCTCGACGCCGACGGCGATCCCTTCGGCATCGTCAACGACGACGACGGCTGGGATGCCGCGGGCAGCAACCATGCCTGCCAGTTCTATCTGGACCGCGCCGCGGTCGACGCCCGCGAGGTCACCAGCTGGCACTGGGCGCCGTCCGAGTACATCGGCGGCACCATGGTCATGAGTTCGCCCTTCGGCAGTCGCATTGTCGATCTCGACGGCAACGCCGTGTGCATCCCCATCCAGGGGCTCTCCACGCGCACCGGTGGCGGCATCAGCATCGCCACCTTCAAGATCTCGCCCAGCTCCGCCAACCCGACCCTACCCGTCATGACGGTGCGGGTCACGGTCAACGGCCCCTCGGTGATCGTCGACTACATTCCCTGACCGACCGCGGGTTCGCCCGCTCGGTGTTGCCGGCCTCTCTGCCCAGACAGAGAGGCCCAGGCAATTCACTTCCTATGGCATCATGGCGTCTTGCATCCGCTTTGTTTTCCTTGCAGTAGCCTGGACTGCGTTTTGCGGCAATGGAATCGCCCAGACACTGGGCGGCAAGTGGGAGGAGCGATCCTGGATTCAAGGGGACGACCGCATCGCCTCTGATTTCGGTTACTCCTTGCATCGAATGCCGGACCTTACTGGAGATGGAGTGCCGGAAATCTTGGCACACAAGGCGAATCCCTACGGCAACCACGAGACCGCCCTCCAGGCGTTGGACGGGTCCTCTCTTTTGGAGTTGTGGGAGGTCCCTGTTCCCAATGGGGGAAGCAGTTCTCGTTTGTCAGATGTCGCTTTGGTGCCGGACCTTGATGGCGATGGATTGCCAGACTTGTTATGTGGAACGCCTATGATTTCGAGTTCCAATGGATCGCAAGGGCAGGCCTTTGTTCTTTCCAGTTGGACAGGTGATTTGCTTTGGAATCGTCTTGGGTCAACCCGTTCCGGCCGATTTGGTTCGGCTCTTGCGGATTGCTCTGACCAAAACCTGGATGGCATCGATGATTGGTTTGTTCTTGAGCCTGGAGATTCCTCAAAACAAGACTCGACGGGTCGGATTGATTTCTTTTCCGGCGCCGACGGGAGTTTGATCAGATCGCTCTATCCTCAAGGCTTGTACCAGGGTTTCGCCATGGCTGCTGCGGCAGGCGCCGATTGGGACGGCGATGGCATGGAAGACATACTTACCGTGGACGCTGGAGCAATTCCTGGCCACTGGCTGGTCATTGTTTCAAGCCTTGACGGAAGCAATGTTGCCACCGGAATTGGCTTTCCAGGGAATAGGACCATGTTGATTTGGACCCATGAAGATCAGGATGGAGACGGTAGGCCGGAGATCTTGATCGGGTATCCCACCGACGAAAATTCCAGTGGGGATTCCGAAGCCGGGCGGTTGTTTTTGCTTGGGACCCGGAACCGGGAAGTCCTCTGGGTCTCCGAAGGAGATCGTCGGCTGGAGCGGCGGGGGCTCTTCCTTTCCTTGATGGGTGACTACGACGGAGACGGAGTAGGGGACATCCTCTCTTCCGGCTCCAAGGTCACCGTCAACGGCGGGGACCTCACCGGCCAGGCGCGCATCCTGTCGGGGCGCACCGGCGAAACCCTGCGCACTCTCAACGGGGACACTCCCTATGTCCAATTCAGCGAGGGCGTGCTCGGGGATCCGAACGATCCTCACCGCATCTGGATCGGGTCCCCGGAGTGGCGCGAGCCGCTGAACAACTACGCGGTGGGTCGCGTGCAGGCTTTCGAGTTCGACCCCTTCCAGGCGGCTTCGGCCACCGAGTTGTCGGTCAGTTCAGGCGGAACGGTCGACTTCCAATTGGATTTCCCCGACCATCTGGCCGGCCACGTCTTCAAGGTGCTGGCATCCGCCCACGGCTACGGTCCGACCACAATCAACGGGCTCAAGGTGCCGCTTTCGGATGACGCTGTGCTGCAGTACGGCCTCGCCCACAACGGCTATCCGGGCTTTGCCCCCTGGGGCGGCACCCTCGACGCAAACGCGGCGGCCCAATTCCGATGGAGGCTGCGGCAGGACTCGCCACCGATCCTGATCGGCCGCGATTTCTGGATCTCGACGATCTGCTTCGATCCTCTCAATCCGCAGACCTGGAAGCGCGCCAGCTTCCCGAGCCGGATCAGCCTTCTGCCCTGAGCCTAAAATGGGGCGGTGCAGACTCGTGTCGTGATCCCGCAGGGTGATCTCGGAGGCATTGGCCCCGAGGTGGCGCTGGCCGTGTTGGCTGAGCCGTGCTTGCGGCAGGAATGCCGGCCGCTGCTGCTGGGGCATCTTGAGTCCTTGCGGCAGATTGCGGACGAGTGCGGCATCGAGGTCACTCTGCAGGCGGTCGCGAGTTCCGAGGCCGGATTCGAAGTGGCCGCAGAGAGCGCGGTGCCGGTGCTGGAACTGGAATCGCCGCGGCCGACCGAGCCGGCCGGCCAGCCAGCGGCCAGCTTTGGCGCGGCCTCGGTCGAGGCCAATCTGCGCGCCGGCAGTCTGTGTCTGAGCCATGCCGCCGACGCGGTGGTCACGCCGCCGATCCACAAGCAGTCGATGCACCTCGCCGGCTTCCCCTACGAAGGGCAGACGCAGATCTTCGGCGAGCTGTGCCGTTCCCGTCGCTACGGCATGCTCGCCTGCAACGGCAAGCTGCGGGTGCTGATCGCGACCCGCCACATGGCGCTGCGCGAGGCGCTGAAAAAGCTCGAACCCAATCTGGTCGCCAAACAAATCCGCATCGCCCACGACGCCGCGCGCGAGGTGCTCGGGCTGGAGCAACCACGCATCGTGCTCGCCGGCCTCAATCCGCACGCCGGCGAGGGCGGTGCCTTCGGCGACGAGGAAACCCGCGTGCTCAAGCCCGGCATCGAAATGGCGCGCAAGGAATTCGGCTTCGAAACCGCCGGCCCCGCGGTGCCCGACGCGGTCTTCCTCGAAGCCCAGGCCGGGGACTGGGACGTGGTCATCGCGCTCTATCACGACCAGGCCTTCATCCCCTTGAAGCTGCTCGGCCGCGCCGAGGCCTACACCCTCTTCGTCGGCGGCCCGATCCTGCGCGTCAGCCCGATGCACGGCACCGCCTACGACATCGCCCGCACGGGCAAGGCCGACGCCGGCCCCTTCGGCTACGCCCTGCAACAGGCGCTGCGCCTCAGCCGCCGAAGCGCTGCAGGGTCTCCTGCGCACTGCGGCGGACGGTCTCGTCCTCGTCCTTGAGCATCTTGATGATGCGCGGCAGGAACTCCGGGATGTCGAAGCTCCCCAGCGCGCGAACCGCGGCGGCGCGTACCGCAGGGTCTTCGTCTTCGAGCATGCCGAGCAGTTCTTTGATCGCTTCGCCTCGCTCAGGGGTAGCGGACCGACCCGAAGCCCAGTAAGTCACCTCTTCCTGGTAGTTGCGGATGGTGGCCAAGGCCTCCTGGATCCGCTTGCGTTCCTCCCCGATGGACACCGAGCCCAGGCCCTCGGCGAGCTCGCGCGCTGCATCTTCGTTCAGAAAGGCGGCCAGCGCAGGGATGACCACGAATTTCGTGCCTGACGAGCGATTGGCGCGCAGTATCTCGCCCAGCACCGGGATGAATTCCTTATGGCGTGCAATGCCAATGGGCGGAGCAAGGGCCTCGACGTAAGCGATGAAGTGATACTGCATGGCGGCGCTCAGGGACTCCACCAGGCTTCCAGTCATGTCCTGCTGCACCACTCGTTGGGCGGCGGCGGAAAGCCAGGACTTGTGCCAATGGGATTCAACCGGCCCCAACGCCCATGGCATGAAAGCCTGTTCGAGCACAGCGAGAGTCCGCGGCCCATCATCTTCCATCGGACAGGAGCCAAGCAGCAGCCGCCTCCATGCTGAGTGGACAGCCTGATTCCCAAGTGCCGTTTCGATAAAGGCGAGTTGGCGCGAGTCGTCTTGAAATCGAATCGACGAAACCAGGCGGAAGAGCGCAGGAGAACTGGGGTTTTGAGGCGGTTCTGGGCAGTCGGCCAAGGTGGCTAGAAGGAACCTTTCCGCTCCCTTCGGACCCCGATTGGCGAGCGCGGCCATGGCTGCCAATCGGGCGTCCTGGGGAGTGTCCTGGTCGCTTGCAATGTCCTGCAGTCGATCAACTGAGAAATCCGCCTTGTCACGGATCGCGCGCATAACTTCGAGGACCGCGTAGCCATTGTCCCTCCCTTCCGCGCTGGTGAAGCCCCGCAGGAACAGCTCGAGTTCCTCGGCTTGCAGCTCCGCGAAGATCGCAGCGTGATCCGGGAAGTCCGAATGACTGAAGGCCCGAAGCAGCTCGGAGTCCCCTTGATCAAATGCCAGGCTCAGGGTTGCCAACAAGCCCTTCGGGGTCCGGCAGACTTCTTCGAAGACAAAATCCAACACCTCGCGGCGAGTCTCATGGGGGCGTCTTGCCGGGCGCCTGGGATCCGGCGGAGCGAAGCGCACCTGCTCATCGGTGTAGCGCCGGCGGAAGGCAGGCAGCAGAACGTCCACGTCACGGGTCCAGTCGGCGTTGGTCCACAGGAAGCGATCGAGTTCCAAACGCACCTCAGAATCAGGGTGCGAGGCGAGGGCTTCCAGGAGCTGGGAATGCAGCTTCCGATCGGGGTGGGCAAGGCGGGCCAGACCGGCGGCCTGCTCAGGGTTGGCGAAGTCGACAAGTTTCAGGTAACTCTCCAGATCCTCAAGAACCCAATCACCCTTCAGGATGGCGGCTGCTGCCTGATCCCGGACCTGCTCATCCTCATCGGAAAGCAGCTGAACAAGGAGCTGCCTGGCGCCCTCATCATGGGGCCCTGTGAGGGTGCGATACTCATTGGATATTTGGCCACTTGATTTGTAGATCGGGTAGAGCACCGGTCGTTCGGTCAGTGAGGCCGCCAGGTTGGCTCTGACGAAGGGGGATGGGTCGTGGAACGCAGCGCGCAATGCAGCGCTCTCGGGAAAACAGATCAAGGCGGTGGAGGCCGCAGTGCGTACCACTTCGTCGGCATTGGACATTGCTGCCTCTAGCACCGGGAATCCGCTCGGGATTTGTCGACGGTGACTTGCCAGTTCGACCACCGACAAGGCCAGCGACTGGCTGCCTTGGGCGGCGTGAGTCTTGAGTACGTCCTGCAGTTCTGGTGTGAGGTTATCTCGTTCGGCTAGTCTCAGAATCCAGTCGCGGACTTTGGGGAAATCCATCGGGTCTCTCGCCAGGTCTGCAAGAAGTGGAATCCAATACGACTTGAGGAAGACCGGGCGCCGACCCGAGGCATCAACATGCCACGCCTGATCATTTCGGAACGAAACGCTGCCTCGGAAGACACGGAAAACACGGTGCCGCCATTGCCCGCCTTCTTCCTCCAGATAGTCATGCATCAATTGGCAGCCTCCGGTTTCGTCCAATTGCAGCAATATGGTCAAGGGGTCCAATCGGGGGTCGATAGATTCACCGTTGAGGTCGCTCAACACCACCAGTGCCAGGGAGGGCGCGGCAACGATTCCCAGCTCATCAGCGATCTGCGTCACCCTGGCATCGGAAATTCGTTCCATGACATGCTCATGCATGTTTCTTGAAGGCAGCCCGAAGTGTTCCTTGAGATAGGCAAGGCGGTCTTCTGGCAGTCCAAAAGCACTGGCGGCCTGCTGCTGGTCGGCGAGTTCTTGCTGGATCAGGGCGCGCAGATCGGTCAGGGCCGGGTGGCTGCTGCGCAAGGCCACCAGCGTTTCAAGATGACGGTTGCTGGCCGGGGTGAACTCCATAACTCCGTTGAAGATGGATTTGCTCGGTCGGAGAGCAAGCAAGTTGGTCTTGACGAGAGCCTGCTCAAGATGGCCCATTTGACGAAATAAGTCGGCGCGGAAGGCGGCCACTTTGGCGATGCTTTGAAAGGTGGCGGCTTCGCCTTGGGGACTCCCGGAGGCCAGGTTGACGCGCAACCATAAGTCCTCCGTTTCAATTCGGGCGGCGTGGAAATCCCGGTCCACCTCCAACCCTACCTGAATGCTGGTCAGGATCTTCTCGACCTCATCCGAACTCGGGAAGGCCGGGGAAATTTTGCTGGGAGGCCCGCCACCCTTGGCCCTGCCGGTCCACAGATACAATTTGATCGGAGCCTGGTCCTCTGCTTGGGCGAAGCCAATCGCGGTCATGGGTCTGGCCGACACCTTCGGTGCCAGAAGCAGGAGGATCGTGAATATGAGGTGCAGCGCCAGCAGCAGGCGCGCAAGACGGTGTGTCGTGTGCATGTTGGAATCCTCGCCTGGGGACCTTTGCAGGGTGTCACCGTTGGGTGGAATCGGTGTCAACAGCCTGTCAAGGTTCGCCCGGTGTCGGAAAGCGACGCCCGGCCGACGAAGCCCGCCGCTACGGCTGTGCGACGAACTTGTAGCCGACGCCGTGGACGGTCAGCAGGTGCACCGGGGCCTCGGGATGCTCCTCGATCTTTTTGCGCAGCTTGAGCACGTGGGTGTCGATGGTGCGCGTGGTCGGGAACTCGTCGGCGCCCCATACCTCGTCGAGCAGGCGCGTGCGCTCGAGGACCTCGCCTGGGTGGGCAAGGAAGTAGCGCAGCAGATCCATCTCCTTGCGCGACAGTCCGTGGCGCACGCCCTCGCGTTGCAGGCAGTATCCGGCGAAGTCGACGTCGACTGCGCCAAAGCGGGCGTGTCCATCGCCCGCTTCGGCTCCTGAGTCCGCGCCAGGGCCTACGTTCAAGCCAGGAGTCGCGCCGCCGGCCCGGCGCAAGGCCACGTGGATGCGCAGCAGCAACTCTTTCATCGAGAATGGTTTGACCAGGTAGTCGTCGGCGCCGTATTCAAAACCCTGGATTCGGTCCCATTCTTCGCCGCGCGCCGACAGGATCAGCACCGGCGCGGTGAGCCTGTCCTGACGCAGACCGCGCAGCACCGAGAAGCCATCGCGTTTCGGCATCATCAGATCGAGCAGGATCAGGTCGGGGTCTTCGCGCACCGCCGTTTCGTAGCCTTGCACACCATCGGCGGCTTCCATTACGGAGAAACCCTCGGCGGTCAGCGCGTCGGACAAGGCCAGGCGCAGGGGCTCTTCGTCTTCGACGATCAGGATGCGGGTCTGGCTCATGCGTTCTCCATGGCAGGAGGATAAGGAATCAAGATGCGGAACAAGGCGCCGCCCGGTGCCGCGTTGGCGACGCTGACGCTGCCGCCGTGGGCGCGCGCGATCTCGGCGACGATGGCCAGGCCGAGGCCGGCGCCACGACCAGATCCGGCGGCGGAGCCCGCCTGCACGAAGGGTTGGAACAGCGATTGCGCACGCCCCGCCGGGATGCCGCAACCGTGGTCACGCACCTCGATCACCAGTTGGTTTTCTAGACCGTCGACCTCGAAGTTCAGCTCGCAGCGCTCGGAACCGCTGTGGCGCAAGGCGTTGTCGAGCAGATTGAGCACCGCGCGGCGCAGGGCTTCGCCGTCGATCATCGCTTCACTCTCGGGCCAGTGGCCGCGGCACATCAGATTGCCGCCCTGGCGTTGCACCCAGTCGACCGCTTCCTCGACCATCTGTTCGCGCCAGGCGTCAAGAGACACTGCCTCGAGATGGGCGTGCGGTGCTTCGCCGCGATCGATGCGCGAGAAGTCGAGCACGTCATCAACCAGCCGACGCAAGCGCATCGCTTCGCGCCGGATCAGACGGTGATAACGCGCAGTGCCCGCCTCATCCGAGACCCGGCCGACCTCCAGGTTTTCAGCCATCAACAGGATCGACGCCAGCGGGGTGCGCAATTCGTGCGATACATTTGCGACAAAGTCAGTACGCAATTGATGCAGCCTCCGCTCCCGCGCCAGGGTTCGCTGCAGGGCCACCCCCGCCGCCACGCAGGTGATGGCCAGAGCGGTCAGGCCCAGCCGCATCCACAGGCGCCCGCGACCTGCTGCACGCAGCCAGGCCTCCGGATCGGTGTGGACCAATCGTAACGGAGGCATGCTCTGGTCGAATTCAATCCTGCGGAGCGCTTGCCCTTCTCCCTCCGCCACCAAGAAACCGGATGGAAGCAGACCCTGTTCCAGCCATGCCTGGTTGCGGTTTTCCACCAGATCCTCGGTGGACAGGATTCGAATCACCACGAGGTCGTCGCCGGAGGGATCCACCCGTTCCGCCGCGAAGAAAATGGTTTGGCCATCATTAGTAATGGCGGGCCATCCCTCGGGGCGTTCGGGGAAGAAGGAGCGGATCTCGCGCAAGTAGGAACGCGCCAGTTCCGAGGGCATGGACGGGGATTCCGGACCAACCACCCCACTCAGCCGAACCATCCAATCCGCGAGTTCAAAGGGCCAGCCGGGCGGAGGTACACCTGGGAATCCCCATCTTGGACGAGCCTCAAAGTCCAGAGCAATCCTTTCTTCACGGATGCCGGTGAGGATGGTGTCGTAGTCCGCCTTTCGTTCGACTTCGGGGAGATGAGGCGCGGCGGCGAGAAAACCGCGCAGGAGGAGTGATACCCTTTCCAAAGTCTCACTGCCGGTCAGGCTGTTCTGCATGGCGCGCCAGGTCGCGGCCACTTGCTGCCCATTCTTATTCTTGCCCGCCAATTGAATCAGACGTAGATGGGCGCGCGCCCGACGCTTGGGGTCCTGGGTTTTGGCCAGAGCCTCTTGCACCAGAGCCAAGGCCCGGTCGAGGTCTTGTTCCCGGATTTCAGCGTTTTCGGACTCGGAGAAGAGAAGGTCGAAGGTGGTTTCCCCGGGGGCCTGCAATTCGGTCCAGTCCTGCCACTCGGGTCGTGGGCCCTGCACCGCCACATAGTCTTCCAACGGGCAGGTGTAGGAGTCGCCGCACCATGGGTCCATCCAGGCGAGATCCTGGAGCAGCCGATCCCATTCCTCTTGAAGCCCGTCGTGGATGGTTCCGGACAGGCGTGCCAGTTCCTGCTCGCCGCCCGCGCGGGGGTCGAGCAGGGGGCTCCAGGCGACCGCGGCGAGGACCACGCCGGCGGCGATGCCGAGCCATGGGAGGGTGCGATCAGGAAGGGCCAAGGCTCCAGGCTAAGCCCGTCGCCTTGGCCCCTGTCAAGATCGTGTCAACTCCGCCGTAGGGCGGCGCGACCGATCGCCCGCGGATTACTTGCGGATCAACTCCATCGCTTCGTCGTAGAAGGTATTGATCTCTTCGTCGCTGCCCGGTCCAACCATGTTGCCGGCGCGGTCGAGCAACTCGCGCGCCACCTCTTGGTGGCCGAGTCGGTAGTGGCACATGGCCATGAACAGCACGTCACTGGAGGCGTCGTACTGATTGCTGCTGGACCGGTTCATGGCCTCGCAACGCTTCAGGGTTTCGAGCGCCTGGCTGTACGCCCCGGTGCGGTATTGAGCCACACCCAAGGTGTTCAGGAACCAGTGGTTCTGTGGCTCCATCGAGGTTGCCCTCTGCGAAAGGTCGAGGCCGGCCTGGTAGGAACTTGCGCCCTGGTCGGCGTAACGAACCATGAACCAGGCCTGCGTGTTGAGATCATTGGCACTGGTGATGAAGCTCTCATCGGTTTCGGGTCCTGTTTCGGGTCCGAAGCCGGGGCCTGATGAAATCGCCGGGCGCGAGGAGGGCACTCCCTGAGCAAAGACGAGTCCAACCCCGATCATCGGCATCATCACGCCGAGCGGACTGAAGGTGTCGAGGGTCAGGCCGTCACTGTCGTTGCGGATGGCGAGCGCGACCCCACTCAGGTGCTGCTGCCAGTACTCCATTTCCGGGGCGGCACCGGTGTCGGCGAACTGCTCCGGGATCAGGCCCATGGTCATCATCAGGACCGGCGGCACGATCTGACGCAGGTCCGCATAGACCAGCATCACTGCGCTGCCATCATCGCCGCGGGCCAGGCCGCGCATGGTGCGTTGGTAGACCTCACTCGAGGCGATGGTGGCGCCGTTGCCCCATCCAGTGGCGGCGTCAACCAGCACCTGCGAGGTCGAGGCGATCATCAGCTTGCCGTTGGCGATCGCCATGGTCGGCGCCATGATCGGAAAATTCTCGATCTCGATGGTCTGGGCGGCGATGCCACCGTCGAGTTCGGCGGCGACAAAACGCAGCGGCGCATTGCCCGCCATCATGCCCTGGACGCGGGCGAGCACCAAGCGCGCAGCCTCTTCGTCTTTGACCTCGACCGACATCAGCCAGTCAGGAATCATCGGTCCGGTCGGCGCGAACTGCACCAGGCTGATTTCGTCGCCGAAGGCGTTGAGGAAGTCGCGTTGCAGGTCAAAGCCGGTCTGCGAGAAGCCCGCCGCCATCATGGTGCCCACCCGTTTGCCGGTGCCCGGCAGCAGCGTGTCAATCAAAGCGAGGAAGCGGTCATGCAGGATTGCCGGGTCGAATTTCATGCCGACCAGCGCCACGGCGTCGGCTGGGGCTTGATGGGCCATGGCAATGCCACCGGGCATCGCGTCGAGCAGGCTGAAAACACCGCGCGGTTCGCCGTCGAAGACCACGCCAAAGCTTTCGCGCACGCCGCCCTCGGTCATCGACAGAGCGAAGCCCGAACCGACGTAGGAGTCGAAGCCAAGCAGTGAGTTTGCCTCGTCGAGAACCGGCGGAATGAAGTTCTGCAGGATCGACAGCTCATCCCCGGTGTTGCCATAGGCGAACAGCACCGGGTCGCCGCTGGTCATGCGCTCGTGCACCTTGATGAAGTCGGGGTTGGCGGCCAGCGAGTCGGCAGGCGAACCGGTGACGGCCTGCTCAAAGGTCTCGAGGTTGGTGGCAATGACCCAGGTGTCGCCGGCGAGGTCGGCGTAGAGATCGGTGACGACGCCGCGCGTCTGTTCGATGGAAAAGGACACGTGGGTGACCGAGCGGCCAAGGATGTCATCGTTGTGGATGTCAATGACCGGGCCTTGGATCTGCTGAGGGTTGGACAGCACCTCGTGCACGTGCTGGCGCAGCGCCGGACCCGGCTGGATCACCAGGACCATGTCCACGCCGACTTCGACATTGAGCTCCTCCGGGAACCAGCCCGAGGCGGTTTCGGGGCTCATCAAACCCATCGAACTCATCGTCATGTCCATGCGCATGGAGGCGACCATGCCGGCGAGATCGAGCATTGCGCGCACGTTGAGCGGCGAGTCGGGCGAGATCTCGACCTCGGTCTGGGTGCCGTCGGGCTGCTCGACCCAGATGCGGAAACCACGGATGCCGATCGCGGCGTGGCCGGCGAGGAACTGACTGATCGGCACGTTGGCGAGCAGTGAATCGACCGGATGATCCGGATCGGCACCGATCATGGCGAATAGCGGCTCGAAGAAGCTGGCGAATTCTGGATCGTCGACGAGCTGGACCAGATCGAGCTGGTGCAGTCCCCTGTCGAGAGCGCCGGCGTCGACCTCGAGATAGGCGAAAACGTCGGCGGGCATCTTGCTCGCGGGTTGGTCCTGCTGCGCCGAAACGGGCTGGGCCAAGGCCAAGGCAAGCAAGGGAAGGGAGACCATCCTTGCGAGGGGTGTCATGGTGTGTTTTATTAGGATTCCGAGGGAACAGATTTCCCGGAACCATACGCTTGAGGCGGAGATCCGCAAGAAAAAACGGGGATGCCTGAGAAGGCATCCCCGTGAAGGGTCAGGACCGGCACGGAGGCCTTGAGAAAAGGCTCCGCCGGCCAGCTCGGGGGCTACATCGAGTTGAGGTAGCGGTCGAGCTCCCACGGGTGCACCGCGGCGATGTACTCGTGCCATTCGGCACGCTTGGCGGTCAGGAACTGGTCGAAGGTGTGCGGGCCGAGGGCGTCCTGCAGGACCTTGTCCTTCTCCAGGCAGTCGAGGGCCTCGCCGAGGTTGCCGGGCAGGCTCTTGATCTTGAGGCGCGAGCGCTCGCGCTGGCTCATGCGGTAGACGTTGCCGCTGACCGGATCCGGCGGATCGATCTGGTTCTTGACCCCGTCGAGGCCGGCGGCGAGCATGACCGCGAAGGCCAGGTAGGGGTTGCACGACGGATCGGGCATGCGCAGCTCGATGCGCGTGCCGACGCCGCGGCGGTCGGGCACGCGGATCAGCGGCGAGCGGTTGCGCATCGACCAGGCGAGGTGGGTGGGGGCCTCGTAGCCAGGCACCAGGCGCTTGTAGGAGTTGACCGTGGGGTTGGTGATCGCGACCAGCGCGCGGGCGTGCTTGAGCAGGCCGCCGACGTACCAGCGCATGGTGTCGGAGATGCCACCGTCGGCGTCGCCCTCTTTGTAGAAGGCGTTTTCGCCGTCGCGGAACAGCGACTGGTGCACGTGCATGCCGGAGCCGTTCTGGCCGAAGATCGGCTTGGGCATGAAGGTCGCGTGCAGACCCATGTCGCGGGCGACGCGGCGCACCACGAAGCGGAACATCGACAGGCGGTCGGCGGTGACGATGGCGTCGTCGTACTTGAAGTCGATCTCGTGCTGGCCGGGGGCGACTTCGTGGTGCGCGGCCTCGATCTCGAAGCCGAGTTTCTCCAGCGCGATGACGATCTCGCGGCGGCACTCCTCACCGAGGTCGATCGGCGCGAGGTCGAAGTAGCCGGCGGCGTCGTGGGTTTCGGTGGTGGCACGGCCCTCTTCGTCGCGTTGGAACAGGAAGAACTCGGCCTCGGGGCCGCAGTTCATCGAGTAGCCAAGCTCGGAAGCCTGCGCCACGATGCGCCTGAGCACCCCGCGCGGGCAACCGTCAAAGGCGCATTCATCCGGGGTGTAGACGTCGCAGATGATCGACGCCACCCGGCCGTGGTCGTCGGAGTGCACCCCGAAGCTGGCCCACGGATCGACGCGGAAGGACTCCAGATTCGGCTTCAGCAGCATGTCGGACTCCTCGATGCGGGTGAAACCCTCGATCGAGGAACCATCGAACATGATCTCGCCGTCGAGCGCCTTCTGGAACTGGCTCGAAGGCACCTCGACGTTCTTGTTGGTGCCCATGATGTCGGTGAACTGCAAACGCAGGAAACGGACGTTGTTCTGGACCATGTGGTCGAGGATCGACTGGCGGGTCCAGGTCGGAGTCGGGGTAACCATCGGCGGAGCAGGGGTCTGGGTCGTCATTGCTAGGGGGCCCGTGTGGGCTCGGGACGGCAGAGTTTATCCCTCAGATGCGCACGATTCCGCAGAATAACGCCAAAAAATGGTGGAGATGTCCAAGGAAATGACTAAATGCTGTGGAAAACTTGCAGAAAACGCTAAAAATCAAGCGCACGCAGGCGTATCCATGCAACCGTGAGGCAGGCCGCGGTAACGCCGACGAAGGTCAGGCTCTGCGCCCACGGATAGGTGCCCTCGGCGATCGGGATCAGCCGGTCGAGATCGATCATGCGGTAGACCGACCACTCCCAGAAGATCTTCACCAGATAGAAGGCCATCTGCAGCATCATCACCCCGACCACCACCAGGCCGGGCTTCAATTGGTGCTCGAAGAAAGTCGACAGCATCACCGCTACGGTGAACACCGCCACCGCGAATAGCGACACATGCAGCGTGGCCAGCAGCACCTGCGCCGCCGGCAGGCTTTCGCCGATCGCCGGGCTGATCAGCCAGGCGCCGAGAGTGACGAGCACGAAGGGCAGCACGATCATGGCTGCGCCGGTACCCCAGCGCACCAGCAGCAGGCGCGCGCGCGAGATCGGACGCGAGAACAGGAACTCAGCGGTGCGGTTGTCGACCTCGCGCGCGATCAGCAGCCCGCCGAGGATCGAACCGGCGATCATCGCCGCCACTCCGCCGCCCTTGAAGAACTGCTGGATGCCGAAGTAGGCCCAATAACCGTGCTCGTCGATCATCCAGATGATGTCCTGCACCATCGGCACCGGTATCAGACGACCGAGGCCGGTGAGCGCATCGAAGTCGCTGCGCAGGTTGGGCCAGAAGATCATCGCCGGCGCGATGTTGACGATCATGAAGACGAAGTAGCCGACCACCAGGAAGCGGTGTTCGCGCAGCATCTGGCGCAGCAGCATCAGGCGACCTCCTCCTGGGGGGGGGTGGGGTTGCCGACCCCCACATCCTCCGGACCGTATAGAGCTTCGAACACTTCCTCCAGGCGACCGGAGCCGTCGCGGATCCCGGCCAGCGGCAGATGCTGCAGCCGTGACAGGACCGACTCCAAGGGGCCGGAGTAGGCCAGCCGCCAACGATGCCCCTGACCGCTCCACTCGAAGTTGTCATCGGTCGGCAGCGAATCCTCGCCCACTTCCTCGCGGAAATGCATCAGCAAAACCCGGCTGGCGCGCTCCAGGATCTGCTCAACCGTGCCGATTTCGAGGATGCGACCGCCGCGCAGAAAGGCCACGCGGTCGGCGACGCGCTCGACGCTGGCGAGGTCGTGCGAGGAAAAGAACACCGTGCGCCCCTGGGCGGCGGCCTCGGTGAGCATGGACTCGATCAGTCGCCGCGCGTCGGGATCGAGGCCCTCCATCGGTTCGTCCAGCATCAGGATCGGCGCGCGGGTGGCAAAAGCCTGCGCCAGCAGAAGTTTGCGCTTCATGCCGTGGCTGAAGCCTTTGACGCGCTGACGCCGCGGCAGGCCGAAGGCGTCGAGCAGTTCCAGCCCGCGGTCGAGATCGGCGTGCTGGTGAAAGGCGATGGCGAAGCGCAGGAACTGGTCGGCGCGCAGGCCCTGGTACAGCGAGGTCTCGCCCGGGGCATAGCCGATCTGGCGGCGCGCCTGCAGCGACAATCGGAGCGCGTCGACCTCGCCCACGCGGATGCTGCCGGCGTCGGCGCGTACCACTCCGAGCACGCACTTGAGGAAGGTGGACTTGCCGGCGCCATTGGGGCCGACAAAGGCGAAGATTTCGCCCTGACGGACCTCAAGGTCCAGATCGGCAAGCACCGCGGTGCCGTCGTAGCTCTTGCACAATCCTTGGGCCTGGATCACGTGTTGGCAACCACTTGGGATCCCGGCACGATATCAAGCACCTCGCCTTCGTCAAAACGCACCAGGCACTTGCGCCCGCCGTCGTAGTCGCGCGCACTGAGCAGCAGGGCCGCCGGTCGGCCATAGGCCTGGCAGCGCTGCGCGGCGGCCGGGTCGAGGCCGCGCCACAGGCGGATGAAGGGATTTTCCTCCCATTCGCGGCCAATGATGGTGCTCTCGGTGTGACCGGGGTGCACCGGCATGTCCGGCGGCAGCGCCATCAGCGTGCCCATGATCGATTCCTTGAGGTCGGCGTAGTCGGTGTGGTCCGGCGCGCGTGTGCCGCCGACGCTGCCGCGGAACAGGGTGTCGCCGGTGAACACCCGTTCCTCGTTGATCAGGAAAGCGAGCTGGCCGGAGGTATGACCGGGAATGTGCAGGGCGCGCACGTGCAGATCACCGCAGACCAGTTCGTCGCCGTGGTCGAGGGTCTGGTCGAGTCCGCCGAAAAGCGATTCCTCGTTCCGGTGGCCGCAGACTGAGCAGCCGAAGCGGCGCCGGTAATCGGCGTTGTGGGCGACGTGGTCGTGATGGTGATGAGTGCAGAGGACGTGGCTCAGATCCAGGCGATGGGTCTGCACAGCCTCAAGAATCGATTCCATCGGACCCCCGCTGTCGATCAGCACGGCGCTGCCGCCGTCGTGATCGGCGACCAACCAGCTGTTCGACAACCACTGTGGATTCAAGCTGCGAACCAGGAACATGACAGCGGGAGCTTAGCGGCCATTTCCCCGGACATTTCAGAGTCCACCCTCGAAATGGACCCTGCGCGGGTTTATTCTCGTTTTGAGACACAACCACCACCTCCGCAATCTCAAAATGCAACATGCTATCTTTGCTTGAATTATTCGATGAAAGCTTCGCTCGAATCGTTCTCGATCCGAGTCGGAGCGGCTCATTCTTCGACGCCTTTTACGAGAATTTCCTCTCGGATCGCAAGGGCGCCCAGACTTTTTTGGAGGGCGTCGAAAAAGGAGACCAGCGCCATGCCTTGCAGTCCACGCTAATGCAGATCGCGTCTTTCAGCACCACCAGATTCAAGGTCCATGCCTCGATCACTGCTCTCGCCGACGAATTGCGTGGGCGTGGCCTCGGTGAGCACGCCTACCGCCACTGGATCGATGCACTCATCACCACCGTGCGCCAGCAGGATCCGCTCTACCGCCGAGAAACCGGGCAGGCGTGGCGGGTCATGATGGCTCCGGGGCTGGCCTTCATGCAGCTCGATCCGGACGAGGACGCCGTGCTTCGATAAGCAGCCGGCCGTTCCCACCCACACCTACGACGACCTCAGTCGCTTCCTCAAGGTCACCGGCGAGGATGCGCTGCGACAGCGGGTTCAGCACTTCGCGCTGGATCAAGCGGCGCAGCGGCCGCGCGCCGAAATCGGCGTCGTAGCCTTGCTCCGCCAGCCAGGCGCGCGCGGCGTCGCTGACCTCAAGGCGCATCTGGTGGTTTTCCTCCAGGCGCCGGCCAACGCGCAGCAACTGCAGATCGACGATTTTGATCAAGGCCTCGCTTGAGAGCGGTGCGAACACCAGGATTTCGTCCAGACGATTGAGGAATTCCGGTCGGAAGTTCTGCGCCAGAGCCGCGCGGTAGCGCTGCTGATAGGCCACGGAGTCTTCCCCGCTGCTGCCGAGCGCCCCGCCGAGGTTGGAGGTCATCACCAAGAGGGTGTTACGGAAATCCACGGTGCGGCCCTGGCTGTCGGTCAGGCGGCCGTCGTCGAGGATCTGCAACAGGGTATGAAAGACATCCGGGTGGGCTTTCTCGATCTCGTCGAAAAGCACCACGCAATAGGGCTTGCGCCGCACGGCTTCGGTGAGCTGGCCGCCTTCGTCGTGGCCGATGTAGCCAGGAGGGGCGCCGATCAACCGCGCGACGGTGTGCTTCTCCTGGTATTCGGACATGTCGAGCCGCACCATGGCTTCAGTGTCGCCGAAGAGCTCGCGAGCCATCGCCTTGCTCAGTTCGGTCTTGCCGACGCCGGTGGGGCCAAGGAAGACGAAACTGCCCAGCGGGCGGTCTTCGTCCTGCAGGCCGGCGCGGCCGCGGCGCACCGTCGCGGCGACGCAGGCCACCGCTTCATCCTGGCCGATCACGTGCTGCTGCAGGTGCTGCTCCAGCTGCAGCAGCTTGTGGCGTTCGGTCTCGACCAGGCGGTCGACCGGGATGCCGGACCACGCGGCGACGACCTCGGCCACTTCCTCGGGGCCGACCTCTTCGCGCAGCAGCGGGCGGTCCTGTTGCAGCTCGCGCAGTTGCTCTGCGCAGGCTTCGATCTGCTTTTCGCGCTCGGGAATGCCGCCGTAGCGGATGCGCGCGACCTCTTCGTAGCGGCCGTCGCGTTCGCCCTGTTCGGCCTGAGTGCGCGCTTCCTCGATCTCGGCGCGCAGTTCGTGGATGCGGTCGATGACCTGCTTCTCGTTCTGCCAGCGCGCGCGCAGGGCGGTGGCCTGTTCCTCGATGGCGGCCAGGCTTTCCTCCACGGTGACGCGCGCGGCCTTGGCCTCGGCGCCTTTCTCAGCCTCCAGGCCGGCCTTCTCAATCTGCAGTTGGCGAATGCGCCGTTCCAGCGCGTCAAGTTCGGCCGGCATCGAGTCCAGATCCAGACGCAGGCGCGCGGCCGCCTCGTCGATCGCGTCGATGGCTTTGTCGGGAAGTTGCCGATCGCTGAGGTAGCGGTGGGTCAGGCGGGCCGCCGCCGCCAGGGCAGCGTCCTGGATCTTGACGCCGTGATGGACCTCGTAGCGTTCCTGCAGCCCGCGCAGAATCGCCACGGTTTCGAGTTCGCTCGGTTCGTTCACGCGGACCGGCTGAAAGCGGCGCTCCAGGGCGGCGTCTTTTTCGACGTGCTTGCGGAACTCATCGAGGGTGGTGGCCCCGATGCAGCGCAGTTCGCCGCGGGCGAGCGCCGGCTTGAGCAGGTTGGCGGCGTCGACCGCACCCTCGGCGGCGCCCGCGCCGATCAAGGTGTGCAGCTCGTCGATGAACAGGATGATGCCGCCGTCGGCGTCCTGCACCTCCTGCAGCACCGCTTTCAGGCGTTCTTCGAACTCGCCGCGGTACTTGGCGCCGGCGAGCAGCGCACCGAGGTCGAGGGCGTGCAGACGCTTGTCCTTGAGTCCGCTGGGCACGTCGCCGGCGACGATGCGCTGGGCCAGACCTTCGACCACCGCGGTCTTGCCCACCCCGGGCTCGCCGACCAGCGCCGGGTTGTTCTTGGTGCGGCGCGACAGGATCTGCATCACCCGGCGCACCTCGGCGTCGCGGCCGATCACCGGATCGAGCTTGCCGGCGCGGGCGCGCTCGGTCAGATCCTGGCTGTACTTTTCCAGCGCCTGCAGCGTGGCCTCGGGGTTTTCGCTGGTCACCCGTCGGTTGCCGCGCACTTCCTTCAGGCCTTCGCGCAGGGCGTCGGCGGTGGCGCCGGATTCGCACAGCGAGATTGCCAGCGGCGAATTCCCGGCCACCAGGGCGAGGAGCAGGTGCTCGGTCGACAGGTAGTCATCCGCCTGGGTGCGCTGTACTTGTTCGGCGGTCTCCAGGAGGCGGGCGCAGGAATCGGCCAGGCCGATCTGCTGGCCTTCCACGTGCGCTTCCTTGGCCAGGGCGTCCTCGGCCAGGCGCGAGGCCAGGGTGAGCGCTACGCCGGCACGGTGTAATACGGCCGGAACCAGTCCGTCTTCCTGTTGCAGCAGGGCAAGCAGAAGGTGCGCCGGCGTGATCGCGCCGTGCTTCCGCTGGTGCGCCAGCTTCTGTGCGGCTTGAAGCGCCTTGCGCGTCTTTTGGGTCCAGTTGCGTGCGTCCATGGTCCGATAATCATCAAGAAGCGTGCCACCCTGGCGGGGCAATGGATCGGGAATTCCCTCAAATCCTCTGCCGAAATGGCAGGCTAGCACGCAAGCCAAGGCAAAAAAACAGCCTGTAGACCGCCCTTTCACGCGTAACCGGATGCACGGCTACAATTCACGGCCCATTCATTCCCAGATTCCTCAACATGCTCCGCAACACCATCCTGCTCCTCGTCGGCGGTTTGTTCCTCAACAATCCGCTGATGGCTCAAAGCGACTGCTGTGACAAGGTCTCCGAGTCCAGCTGTGACTCGGCCACAGTCGCCACCACCGTCTCCCAAGACGAGCCCAGCGCTCTTGCCAAGGGCCTCGCGGCGATCCCCAGCAAACGCTTCGCTTTCGACGTCAAAGTGAGCGCCACCGAGGGCGAAGGCAACGCCACATCGGTGACCGGCCATCTTGCTTTCGGCGACGCCAAGCATTTCGCCGTCAAGATGAACATCGAAGCCAAGATGGGCGATGAAGTCCAGAAGATCAACGTGCGCATGACCGGCGACGGCAAATTCCTGTATGCCGACATGCCCAACCCGATGGGCGGCGAAGGCAACCAGCTGATCAAGGTCGACATGAAGGTCCTCGAACAGGCCTTCGCCCTCGGCGTGCAGCAGTCGCCGATCCCGGTCTTCGACAAGAAGGGTGCGATCAATGCCTCGGCCATCGACAACGCCATGAACATGGTTGGCATGACGATTGAAAAGAACGCAGAAGCCGGCACCATTACCTTGAGCATGAAAGAGCCGGGCAAGGAAGACGGTGGCACCGCCAAGATCGTCCTCGACGCCAAGACCTACCTGCCCAAGTCGCTGCACATGGCCGAGCGCAAGGACAGCGTCATCAAGGCGACCTTCAGCAACACCAAGCTGTACAAGGACCTTGCCTCCTTCGGCGAGAACTACTTCACCTTCGCCGTGCCCGAGGGCGCCATGGTGCAAGACATGACTCCGATGGTGCAAATGATGCTCGCCCAGATGGGCGGCAACCAGGGCGGAGAAGAAGAACTCGAGTTCTAGGTTCTCCAGCCCGGGTCAATCAACCCACGGCCTCCTAAGGGCCGCGCCTCTGGGTGCGGCCCTTAATCCATTTCTGGGGCGGCGGCGAGAATACGGTCCTGCATCTCACGCACGGCCTGGTCCAGTCCGGTGTAGATCGATCGGCACAGGATGGCGTAGCCGATGTTCAACTCCTCGACATAGGGAAGTTGGGCGATCGGAAGCACATTTTCGTAGTCGAGCCCGTGGCCGGCGTTGACGCGTAGGCCGAGTTCGTGGGCGTAGTTGGCGGCGGTGACCAGGCGCAGAAGTTCGCTTTCGCGTTGGGCGCCGCGGGCGTTGGCGTAGGCGCCGGTGTGAAGTTCGACGAAATCGGCGCCGCTGCGAGCGGCGGCTTCGAGCGGTTCCGGCATCGGATCAACAAATAGGCTGACCTCGATGCCCGCCTGGCGAAGACTCTTCACCGCTGGATCGAGTCGCTCACCGCAGGCGGCCGGGTCGAGCCCGCCCTCGGTGGTCAGTTCCTCGCGCTTCTCCGGCACCATGCACACCTGGTCCGGCCGCACCTCCAAGGCGATCGCGACCATTTCGTCGGTCAGCGCCATTTCCAGGTTGAGCAGAGTGGTGACGGTCTGGCGCAGCAGGCGCACGTCGCGATCCTGGATGTGACGCCGGTCTTCACGCAGGTGCACGGTGATTCCGTTGGCACCTGCCAACTCGCACAGGCCGGCGGCCAGCACCGGGTCGGGCTGCTTCGAGTGACGCGCCTGGCGCAGCGTGGCAACGTGGTCGATGTTCACGTGGAGTCGCGGCATATCGCCGCTATTCTAGCCCTGCCATGTTGCGCATCACGGCGGGGGAATACCGCGGTCGGCGGCTCGCCGTGCCGGCGGTGGCGGCCACCCGGCCGCTGGTCGAGCGCGCCCGCGAGGGATTGATGAACCATCTCGCACCGCTGCTGCCCGAAGCCGTGGTCTGGGACATCTACGCCGGCAGCGGCATCCTCGGTTTCGAAGCCTTGTCTCGCGGCGCCGCCCGCGTGGTCGCGGTCGAGCGCGACCGCCGCGCGGTGCAGCAGATCGAAGTCGCGGCGGTCGATCTCCAGCTGGTGGACAGGATCCGCGTGCTGCGTAACGACGTCTTCCGTTTGCCCGCAATGGCCGCGCAAGGCGCACTCGGAGATCCGCCGGACCTCCTCTTCTTCGATCCGCCCTACGCCGAGGTCAGCTCCGGCGGTGCACCTCGCCAGCGCGTGTGGCAGCTGTTTCTTGATCTGTGCAGCGGTCTGACCGAAAATGGCTGCGGAGTGATCCACACCCCGCGCGGGGCACTCCAGGAAGAGGAGATCGCGCAGCTCCCCGGAATCGTGCGCCGCGATTACGGCAGCACTTCCCTTTATTGGTGGCATCGAAGCGAAGAATGAAAGGGATTCAAGCACACCTGTGGTTGCGCGGGCGCTTCCGCCGCGGCTGGCTGAGCTGGTCGCGCGGGCGGCTGACCGGAGTCGGCGAAGGCGCAGCCCCGCGCGGTCTGCACGGCGGGCTCGAAGAACTGGGCGGGGCGCGCATCCTGCCCGGCTTTGTCGACACGCTGGCGCACGGCTTCGCCGGGGCCGGCGCTGCGGTCAGCCCGGCGCGCGATCTCGACCGTATGACCCGGGCGCTGGCCCGCGCCGGGGTGACTTCGGCTCTGGCCGGCTTCTATCCGCTGAGCCTGCCGCGAATGCGCGCGGCGGCGCGCCGCTGGGACAATTGGCGCAAGCTGCGCGGGGTGCGCACGCGCGTGGCCGGCTGGCACATGGAGGGTCCCTTCATCGCCCCCGAGATGGCGGGCGCCCTGCCCGCGGATGACTTGCAGGAACCAAGCGCGCGCAACGCCCGGTCCTTGGTCCGGGCTTGTGGGGGTTGGCTGCGTATGACCACGCTGGCTCCCGAACTCGAGGGTGGTCTGCAAGCGGCGGCGGAACTGAGAAAAGCCCAGGTTATGCCTTCGATCGGGCATTCCGCCGCCACTTTGGCCCACTGCCAGGCCTTGGCCGCCGAGGGCCAGGTGGCGATCACCCACCTCGGCAACCGCGTCCTGCCCCTGCGCGCGCGCGAGGCCGGTCCGATCGGTTTCGCCATGGGAGGGGGCGGTGATTTTGTCGCGGTGATCCCCGACGCCACCCACGTCGCCGCCGCTACGCTGCGCCTATGGGCGCGCACCGCGGCCATGCGCAGCACCCTGATGGCGGTTTCCGACAACCTCTCCCACGCCGGCCTGCCGGCCACCTCCTTCGAGGGCGGCGGCCAGCGGCTGCACCGCGATGGGCCGGCGGCGCGCAATGCGCGTGGAGAATTGGGCGGCACCCTGGACCCGCTGCCCGAACTGCTGTTCCGCCGGGTGCAAGAAGGCTGCCTGAGCCTGGCGCAGGCGGTGCGCCTCGGCGCCGAAAACCCGGGGCGTCTGCTCGGAGACTGCGGCCGCTTCGAAGAGGGCCTGCGCGCCGACCTGGTCGAAATGCTGCCGCCGGCAGAGGTAGGGCGGGTATGGGTGGCGGGACGCCTGGCCTGAGCGCGCGCTGGCTGCAACAGCACCCCGAGGTCGGGGAGCTGCTGCGCGTCTGGCCGCCGCAGCGCATCCGTGCCGAATTGGACCGGTTGCTGGAGTCGTGGCAGGTGCTCGACCTGACCACCGCGATCGATTGGTGCTGGAACCCGCGCCTGCGCACCACCGCCGGGCGAGCGGTGTTCCTCGACATGCTGGTCGAACTCAATCCGCTACTGCTGGCGCGTCACCCCGATCAGGTCGTCCACCTGCTCGCGCACGAAGCCGCGCACCTGGTGGTGCAGCGTCTTCACGGCCGCCAGCCCCCGCACGGCCGGATCTGGAAGGCCTATATGGTGGCGGTGGGCGAATCCACCCGCGCCAGCCACCATCTCGACGTCGCCGGTCTGCGACGCAAGAAAGCCGCGCGCCAAGGCGTCCGCCGCAAACGCCGCCGCCGCTGGTTCGGCATCTAGCTGACCGTGGACAAAGTCATTCCGCCCCACGGCAGCGTCTTTTTCCCCTGGACGGCGTCAGCAGAACCCGCCCCTATCTAAAGATAGGGGCGGAACCAGCTTCCTTGCCAGGGAACAAAACCACTTGCCATGGAACG
>JAJFFB010000084.1 GCA_021776925.1 Planctomycetota bacterium
GTGCAGCTGCACCCGCTGACCGGCCGCCAGCACCAGCTACGTGTGCACCTCGCCGCCCTCGGCCATCCGATCGTCGGCGACAAGCTGTATCTGGGCGACGAGTCCGTATTCATCCGCTCCCTCAACGACGAACTCGACGAGAAAGACCGCGCCTTCATGCAGATGGACCGCCATGCCCTGCACAACTCCTCGCTGACCATCGAACACCCCTTCCACGGCCAACGCCTGACCATCGAAGCCCCGCTAGCGGAGGACATGGGCGCGTTCCTAAGGGCAAAAGGGGATCATCCACCAAAATAGAGCGAGGCTTACTGGGATAACGATCGTCTAGTCTCCCTCGCACAGCAACTCCGCCAGATACAGCGGCAGATTGCGCAAGGTGTAATCGATCTGGCCACCCTGGGGGAGGTTCACCTTGTGTTGTTCCATGCAGCCCGCATTCGAGGACAGCCGGATCGCCTGCGTGCCCTTGCTGGCGGCCAGGAACTGGTGCATGGATTTGAGCGAGCCGGCGGATCCGGCTTTGACTTCGATGGGCAGGACGCCTTTGGATGTTGGCAACAGAAAGTCCACTTCGGCAGCACTGCCGCTGGAAGATTCGCGGGCCCAGAAGAACAGCTCGCGAGTGCGGTGTGGCTGGCCGGCCAATAATTGAATGCCGACCACCGACTCGGCAACACGTCCGTCTAAAAGGGCTTCCACCTTTTGCTCGATCATGTGCTCGGGCAACACTCCCAATTGGGAGAGGGCAAGGCCGATATCAAGAGGCAGCAATTTGTGGGCGGCACGGGTGCGCGCAAGCAAGGGCCGTTCCTTGCGCGCCGTGGGTTTCGCACGATGGAGCACCATGGCTCGGTCGAGAAGGTCGATGGCCTGGTGGATTGCGCGGTCCTTTTGCCCAGGAACCAGATCGCGGTTTTTGAAGCGGCTCCCGTAAAACGCCGGGGCCGCGGCGAGCACGGATTGGAGGGTGGAGGTCCCGGAGCTCAGGCCATATTTCAACAGATCTTCTTGATACGCCTGGTTCAACGCAGCGTGTACGTGCGCGACCTCCACCAGAGAGCCAGAGCGGAGCCAAACCGAGATGGCTTCCGGCATTCCTCCGACCAGGAGGAAATTTCGGAAGCGCTCCATTGCCAGGTGGTGAAGACCCTCCGGGACGCCATCCGGATCGTCGTAGTGGGAGCGCAGATCCGAGGCGATCCGCTGGTCGCCGCAGGCGTCGAGGGATTCCAGGAAGGTGAGCGGTTCCATGCGCAGGAACTCAACGCGGCCCACGGGAAAGGGCAGGGCCGCGTCGCGCAAGCGGACTTCAAGCAGGGAGCCGGCAGCGACCACCGCGATCTCGGCGTGGTCTTCGCGGAAGAATCGCAGCCACCGCAAGGCCTCTGGATGCTCCTGAACTTCATCCAGGAAGAGCAGGGTTCCGGCTGGAAGGGTGCTGAGACCGTGGTGCTGCTGCAACCTCTCAAGGAGCTCTTGAGCCGATCGACAAGTGCGGACCAAGGCCAGGTCGGCGTGCCGTTCCAGGTTCAGCTCCAGGAACAAGTGGGCGTGGTTGGCCAGTTGGCCAACCGCAGTTGATTTCCCGGTATGCCTTGCCCCGCGCAGGACCAACGGCTTCCGGTCCGGGCCCTCCAGCCAGTTTTTGAGAATACGGTCTGCGTTTCTGATTAAGGCCATTTCTTGGGTAATGACCAATAATAGCCCAATTTTGGCTGATGATGTCAAAAACAACGGGTTGTTTCGGACAAAAAGTGTGAAAAACAATTGGTTGTTGAGATCCGAGCACCAGAAACCGTGGGCCCAACAACGTCTAGGATCGGTGTAACGGGTCCGCTTTGGCGGTGTCCCTATGCCGATGAGTCCAAGCCATCGAGTCCCGGATCTTGAGGAGCTGCTGCAGCATTCGGGTTGGGTGCGCAACCTCGCTTTTGCATGCATACGCGATCACGATCTGGCCGAGGATGTTTCCCAGGCCGTCCTGATCAAAGCGCTGGAAGGTCCGCGGCGATCGGGCCGGGTGCTGCGCGCCTGGCTGGCGGCGGTCACGCGCAACATGGCGCGCAATGAGGTCCGCGGCAGGGCTCGGCGCAGGTTGCGGGAACAGCGGGCGGCACAACCGGAGGGCGTGGGAGGCCGCGAGGAGGAAGCGGATCAGGATGGGATCATCCGCGCGCATGGTGCGATCACCCAGGCGTTGGAGTCCATGACGCAACCCCATCGCCAGATCATCGCGCTGCGTTTCTATGAAGAGCGTTCCTTTGAGGAGATCGCGGCATCTCTAGGAATCAGCGTTGGCAACGCTCGGGTGCGTTTGCATCGGGCATTGAAGGAAATGCGCGAAAGGCTGGAGGAGCACTCAGGGGACTGGCGTGCGAGTTGTGCGCTGACCTTGCCGCTGGCGTTGCGGGCCCGAACCTTGAGTCCGTCGCTGGCCACTCTTGGTATTTCGGTACTTTTGGTGGGAGTCTTGTGGACGGCCATGGATTGGGGTGGGTCCGCATCCTCAGCGGCAACTCGAGGCGGCGATCAGGGAACCAGGATCGGATTGGAAGACCAGGACGGAGCCGTAGAAGTCACGGGCTTGGGAAATGCAGGACGCGTCCCATTGACTTCACCGGCCAGGTTGGATGGTTCTTCTCAGGTGGTTGCCGACCACTTCACCGGAAGGGTGTTTCACGATGGGGATCCGGTTGCCGGCGCCCAGATCAAGATTTGGCAGGCTGGGGAGTTTTCATATACCTCCACCGATGCCGACGGTTTTTTTGAGCTCGAGGTGAGTCAAGGTGAGTACGCCATCGTGGGAGCTTCATTTAACGGGATGGCACGTATGGAGCGAGTGGACAGGGGTAGAAAAACCTTCCCCAGGATCGATCTGTTGAAGCCCAAGGCCGATGGAGTTCGGGTCTTCGTTCGCGATGGGATCACCAAGGGCCTTATTCCTGGAGCGTCGGTCAAGGTCTATGTCGACTGGTCGGGCGGATTCTGGGGAATGCACGTGCGCGAGAATGCTTTCGAACTGGTTGCCGAAGGGGTGACGGATGCACAAGGCGGTTTCGTCGCTCCAGGGTGGTTGGCCGACATGAAATTGGTTTTGGAGGGCGAGGCCGAGGGATTCCTTCCCAATCTGGCCTCGATTTGGCAGGCAGGAAGGAGTGTCCCGCTATTACCTGGCAACCAGCTTCCGGTTCAGCTCGTCTACCTCGATGGTTCCCCGGTGGCCGATGTGGAATTGCGTCAAGGGATGCTGGTGCGGCAATTGGAGCGCACCGATGAGAAGGGATTTATTCCACCGAGCGACCAGTGGAGTGAAGCAACCAGGACTAGCGAGATGGACGCCCTGCCCACCGAATTGGCATTGCGTCTTCCGGACGGGCGCATCTGGAGGCACGCTTGCTACAGCCTCACCGATGATCTAATTCTGGTCCAGGAGGACCGCATTCGGATCACGGTGGATACGCGCCCGGTTCGCGCGCAGTTGATTGACGCGCCTTTGCCGGAGGGGGGGTGGGTGGAAGCCAGGGCAGCCAACACTGGATTGCCATCGCTGCTTCCTGAGGATGCGGATTCCATATGGCAACGACTCGAAGCCGGAGCAGTGGTAGACCTGGATCGCGGTTGGGCGGGAGATATCCGCCGGGTGCAGGCCAGACTGATGCCAGGGAGAATTCCCATGGGGGAATTCGAAGTCGTGGAACGCCTGGCCACGGTTTCTCCACAGACCACTCACCTGACAATGACCTTGGCGGGTGACGCGGTGGATCAAGGGCACGAACTGACTCTCGTCCTGGAGAGTTCCATTCGCAAAGTGAGAGGAATGGAAATTCCAGTGCTCCATGGGATTGCAGAGTCAGAGATCCCATTCCGTCCATTTTGCAGGTTTACCGGAAGGATCGAAGACCACTCCACTGGCGAGCAGCTCTTGCTCCAAAATGACCACAACCAAATAAGTCCCAGGTTTATTTTCGACCCCGCTGGGGGGGCTCACTCCTTGAGCCTCCGCGTTCTTGAGAATCGCAGATTGACGGTCAGCATCAGGGTGGATGGCATCCCGGTGGTTGGCGGAAAAGTTGGAAGTTCATCGATTGATTCTCAAGGCAACTGTTCGATCCCCTTCGACCTCGATGGCAAGCCCCTATTGGACTCGGTGCGACTTCAATTAGCTGCCGATCTTCATCGCCGCAGCGGTGGGCCGATTCTGTCCACCTTTTCCTTCCGCGGGGATCGTGAAATCCCTGGCCGCTTCCATCCCCGCAGCGACGGTTCATGGACCTGGGATCTGGATCTTGCCCAGGTCGAGTTGCTGGCCCCTTCCATGAAGGGACACGGACCCTTCCCGGTCTATCCCACCTTTGGCGGTATCAACACAACAGTTCGCTGGCCCATCACGCGCAACGACGGGTCCTTCGCGTGGGGCTTGCTGAAGTCGCCTGCGGAAGGAGGCTCCGTGCGCTTCCGTGTCCCCGCCGGGCGCTATGCCTTTTCCATCGGCGGGCAGGTTCACTTTGGTGGTCCTGATGGAACCGAGATGCCCGCCGGGATCCTGACCAGCCTGGCGCCGGATTCAGTGGATACCCAAAGCGATGACGGCCAAGGAGATTCTTCCCCCGGGCAGGGCGCTTCCACGCCCGCTACCCCCAGTGGCGGCTGAACAAGTCCGGCACCCTGTTGACTCGGGTCCACGGATATGAAGAGCCTCCAATGGCCTCAGAGCAACCACCTCGTTACAACCGGAATATGCGCAATGCCACGGTGCACCACTGGGACGACCTGCTGCATCTGCCAGGGGGCGTGTTTCACTCGGCACAGGCGCTGGAGCGGTGCGAAATTCTCGACATTTTCGCACCGCCCAGCGAGACCACCGGCATCGACGACTGATGCCGGCCCGCATCCGGTTCCCTAGAGCACCAGCTGCGCGAGCGAGTTGCTCAAAGTGCCGGTGGTCAGGTCGACGCCTTGGGAGTAGATCATGATGCCGAGGGCGGCCATTGGGACGAAGGTGTCCTTGGTGGCGGTGCCGGCGGCGTCGGCGGTGATCGGCGGGATCGAGATGATCGGCGGGCTGAGGTCGACCATGCCGTAGATGGTGGCGGTCGGGCCGGGGCCGGTCAGGGAGTAGGCCAGTGCAACCGGGCTCGAGGGCGTGGCACCGGTCACCGTCAGGGTGACGCCGACCCCGGCGTAGAGGCCGGTGTTGGAGTAGATCGGCGCGGGCGGCGTGTCGTCGACCACCACGTTATCGATGAACCACTCCTGGGCGAAGGTGCCGTAGTAGTGGAAGCGGATTTCGAACAAGAGGGATCCTGCGTAGGCGGACAGATCGACGTGGGCCTTGTACGGCTTCAGGTTGTCCTCGGTGGTGTCGGTCCACACCACGGTCCAGCTGGTGCCGCCGTCGAGTGAAATCTCGACGGTGTTGACGCCGTCGCCGACCGAGAAGGGATGGTTGGCCATGAAGTCGGCGTAATTGGTCTTGCCGTCGAAGTGCAGCCATACCTTGCTCATGCGCTCGAGGTCGAGCACCGGAGTGACTAGCGAATTGTCGGCGGTGCCGATGACCTCGTCGTCGTGCCAGGCCTGCAGGCCGGCGTCGTCCCACAGCCATCCGATGCCGCTGTCGTTGGTGTGAATCCAGCCACTGGGCGGCACTCCAGCAGAGAAATCTTCAGAAAGAAGGGTCTGGGCTTGTACGGAACCGGCCAGGGCCAGGGCGAGGAACAGGGTGGTGGATCGGATCATGGTGTTTGTGGGCGGCACCGGAAATCGGGGCTCATCAGGGAAGCGGACCCATAGGCCGAACCGGGTCAAGAAATCTCCGCAATTGGCCGGATTTCACCCATGGGACCAAGTCCGAGAAGCGGCGGGGTCCCTCTCCAAAAAGGAAACCGGCGCTAGGCTACGCGCATGAAATCCTCTACCCTCCCGCTCCTGATCGGAGCTTTCTCCCTGCTGG
Organism: Planctomycetota bacterium; assembly: GCA_021776925.1. Classification (GTDB taxonomy): domain Bacteria; phylum Planctomycetota; class UBA1135; order UBA1135; family UBA1135; genus JAJFFB01. The sequence goes on from JAJFFB010000084.1 coordinate 5,957, forward strand.
CGATGCCTGAGAATGGCGTCTTTGCGCAGGAAGAAAGCACTCAGCAGGAAGCGACCGAAAAAGCAGCAGACAAGGTCGAAAAGACTGACCAGGAGGCGACCGAGATCGCCAAGGAAAAGGTCGGCTCAGGCAAAGAAGAGGCTGACGCCGCCAAGGAAAAGGCAGCCAAGGCGAAGACTGACATGGCGATGAAGCGTCAGCTGGCCAACGCGGAAAGCCGCTATCGTGTGCGTAGTGCCAAGCTGGCCAAGCTCGCAACCATCGCCGAGGAAAAGGGCGATCAGGAGATGATCGGCAGGATTGCGAAGCTGCAGACAAAGAACGAAGGCATTCGTGAGCGGAAAATTGTGCAGCTGCGCGAGAAATACGGCGACGAGACCGTGGATTCAGGCTTGAAGAAAGTCGAAGCCGTAGCCGGCAACCGCAAAGCAGTCGCTGAAAAGGTCCGTAGCAAAGCCAAGGGCAAGAAAGGCGGCAAGCCCGAAAAGGTCGGTGGCAAGCCGGTGAAGAAAGATGGCAAGCCCGCGAAGAAGGGAGGGCGCTCGTCATGAAACCCTTCGCTCTTCTTCTTGCCTTGACGGCATTTTGCCTGCCGGCATGCGGCAGCTCGGACGCACCTGCCGATGATCAGGTGCAGAATCCCCTTGAGGAAGTCCCCAATGCGGACGACGCTGCGGCCGAAGCCGATGCGATCAACGCCGACAACGCCGACCAGACTTTGGCCGACTTGGAAAAGGAAATGAACGACGATCAGTAGGGGCTGATCCTGGCCCTGGCTCGCGCAAAACCCAGCCTGGATGAACCGCAGCGCAGCCTACTTGATCCTGCAAGGGGTCCTCGGAGCAGCCTGGTGGTGCCTGCTGCTCCTGGACCCCGGCTCGCGGGCCTGGTTTCTACCGGAAGCCTTTCCGGAAAACGTCCTGCTCGCGTTCTGGTTGGCTGACTTTGTCTTCGTGGTTGCCGCATCGTGGCTGGGAGCCTGGATGATCCTGCGGCGGCACCCGGCGAGAAAGGGGACGGTCTGGTTTGCGGCAGGAGGGGTGGGTTGCACGGCCCTTTATTGCCTTGGGCTCTCCATCTTGACCGGTGAGGCATGGTTGGCCACTGCCATGATGATGCCGGCAATGATCCTGACCTACGTAGTGGCCATGCGTCTGCAATGAAGTCGAGTCCCGCTCATTGAGGAGAATGCGTTCGGCCTTGCACAAGATGATCCGTCCGGCTGCCCAACGCTCGCGCAGCGCAGACCTCGGCCGGACCCTGCTCCAGGTCATCATGTTCTGGTCTTTCTTCCTGGGATTGGTGCCCTGGGGTATTCAGCGGATGGAATCCTACTGGGAACTCCCCTCATTTCGCCCCATGCCGCGGGTGGGTTGGTCACTCCTGGTCACCGCCAGCCTGCTCGGTTTATGGAGCGGATTCACCATGGCGTGGTTTGGACGTGGCACTCCGCTGCCAATGGATTGCGCCAACCGATTGGTTGTTCGAGGGCCCTACCGATTCCTTCGCAACCCGATGGCGGTCGCCGGCCTGGCGCAGGGAAGTGCCGTCGCTTTGATACTCGGCTCGTGGGGCTGCCTGCTCTACTGCGCAGCCGGGATGCTGACCTGGAACACCTTCGTGCGCCCGGTGGAAGAAAAAGATCTGGCCGAACGCTTCGGCGAGTCCTTCTCTCGATATCGCTCGGCGGTGCGCTGCTGGATTCCGCGTCTTTCCGCCTATGAAGAACCGGGGAGTGGCTGAACGTGTTTGACACTCCGAGTGTCGGAGTGTCCGCGACTTGGGACTAATCACGGAAACGCACACTCAACTCTTCGGGCATGAGCGGGCACAAGGTCTGCGGGCGTGGGAAGAGGTGGCGGCGGATTCGGGCCAGGCCGCGGTAGAGCAGATCGCGAACGGGGAGTGGAATCATCCACAGAAGGGCCGCTACAACCCGCCACAAACCACCGAGGCCGGCCAAAATTCGTAGCGCAGCACTGGAGCGAATGAAGATGCCGTCCGCGCTGCGTAGAACCACGGTATTGCGCAACGCATCCAGGTTCACGGAAGGCTTTCCATGGGAATGGTCTTCAGTCATCCCGATTTCGCTTTCGAAGGCATTGGACTGGATCGGGGTAAAGCGGAATTGGGCCGTTTGATCCTCGGCCAGAACGAAGCGCACGAAGCCGTGGCACAGCCCGCACTCGCCGTCAAAAAACAGGGTGGTTCCTGGTGCGACTCGGCGCGCCGGGATCCAGGCCGGATCTAAGGTGAAGAAATGCAATAGCAGCATGACCAACCGCCCCAAGGGATCTGGATTCAGGTCCGGTTCGACCAGTGTGCCCAGAACCAGGCACGCAATCTGGGCGATGAACAAGGTCAGCCACGCCCACGGTCGCAGGCGGGAGCTGATCACCATCGGAACGAACAACAACTGCACCACCACGATCTGCCAGCCCCATATCGGTAGCCATCCTTCATAGGAGGGCAGTGGATTCCAACCCTCGACCAGAGGTCCGAGCAGATAAGCCAAGGCCAGTGCCAGCCACAAGCCAATCTTGATCCGCGCATGGAAGGTCCAGGATCCACGCGGATCCAACCGCCCCCAGGAGGATAGGGATCCATAGGGAGCACGCGGTTGCATTGCGTGCGCCATCAACATCAACGGCATCAGCCAAAGGACGGCGCCTTCAAATCCATCCTTTGAAACCAGTGCCCAGACCCAAAGGATGGCCAAGCTCCAGGCAGCCAGGCGCTGCATCCATCCAAGCGCGAGCATGATTCCCAACCCACCCCAAAACCAAGGCAGCCAGGCAACTCGATCCCACTCGGAAATCCCTACAGCAGCAAGCAACGCCATTCCGATACGCACGAGGCTGTACTGCCCGCCGGTCCACGAGGACGATTTCATGGTTCGAGGATTATGCCTGTTTGTGCGCCCCGTAACGGGTGTCTATGCCGACGATATGACCAAGCAGGCGGGTGCGGAGGAAGACCAGCAGGCGATCCATGACCGCGCGATCGCCGCTGACTGTTTCAGCAGCCAAACTGTCGACTTCCTTGATGAGTTGGGCGTGTGCGTCATGGTGTTGATCCAGGTCAGGGAATTCGATCTTCGCCATGTGCGCTTCCTCGGCCTGGAAATGGGTGCGCGTATAGTCGATCACGCCGTCAAGCACGGATCTGAATCTGTCGGCGTTGCCTCCGCGTTGAAGCACCTCGTCGAGCTCATTGATCATGCCGATCAACTTGCGGTGCTGCTGGTCCATGGTCTCGTCACCGACGCTGTATTTCTCGGACCACACCACCAAGGGTGCCAGCAAATCACCCGGCAGCACTCTGGAGGGAGTGGCGTATTGGGATTCAAAGCCGGACGGATACTTGGTCATCTTTGCCACCACCCGGTGCATCCACACCAGCGCGATCGCAGAAACCAGAAACATGAACATCCAGCAACTGGTCCACAGGCCGGTCCATTCGAGCAGGTAGCCAAAGATGATCGGACAGACAAAACCGCCGAGGCCGCCGAGAACTCCAACCATGCCGCCGACTACGCCGACCTCTTCGGGAAAATATTCGGGTATGTGTTTGTAGACCGCCGCCTTGCCGATTCCCCAGATGCTGCCGAGCGCGATCACCAGCGCGGCGAACACCCATAGGTTGGCCTGGAAGTAGATCCGGGTCACGCCCTTGGCCAAGAGTTCCTTGCGTTCGACCGTCTGCCCGAGCTCGACCACCGATTCGTGCCAGGTCTCCTTGGTCGGCAGGATCAGAGCCTGATCGTCGCCCGAGGTCAGGTCCGCAGGTCGGGTCTCCAATGGATAGGTGCGGCCACCAACCGTGATCGAATTCGCCGTGACCGCCTCGACCATTCCGTCGACTTGGGCGGTGATGCCTTTGCCGGGGGAGACGATTTCCATTTTTGGAATGGTTAATATCAGGCTCACCGCGACCGATGCGCCAAGCACCCAATACATGACGGTGCGGGCACCCAATTTGTCTGACAGCCATCCGCCGAAAGCCCGGATGACCCCCGATGGAAAACTGAACAAAGCCGCGAGCACACCCGCGGTGACCAGAGTCACGTGGTAGACATTGACGAAATAGGGAACCAGCCACTGCGAGAAAGCGACAAAACAACCGAACACCAGGAAGTAGTAGAGCCCGAAGCGCCACACCCGTACCTGCTTCAGTGGAGTCAGGAGTTGCTTCAAATTTTTCTTGCTCGACTCCGGTTTGCGGTTGGTGGAGAAAACCAGGAAGATCACCCCCATGGTCAGCATCATGCCGGCGTACCAGATAGGCAGGGTGCGCCATCCTTCGAGGTCTGCTCCGTCTTTGGTCAGCGAATTCAAGGCGGTCGGAGCGAGAAGTGTGGTCGCGGCAGCTCCTGCATTTCCTGCACCAAAGATGCCCAGCACCGTGCCCTGGTTCTTGCGCGGATACCACACCGAAGTGAAGGCTATGCCGATAGAGAACGACGCTCCCGTAAGTCCAAAGCCAAAACTGCACAGCGCAAAAGTGAGGAAGGAGTCGGCGTAGGACAGCAGGAATAGGGGCACCGCCGACAACAGCAGCAAGGTGGCGAACACCGGCTTGCCACCAAAACGATCGGTCAACATGCCGGCAGGCAGACGGAAGATCGAACCGGTCAGGACCGGGATTCCCAACAACCAGCCGATTTCCACCGGCCCCCAATCGAAGACCTGGTTGCTGGAAAGAAAGGTGACCAGCACACCATTCAGCATCCAGGCTGCAAAACAGACCGTGAATGCCAGCGTATTCAAGGCCAGGGCCTTGTGGGATGAGGTGGTAGCGACTTCCTTCATGGTGACCGGGCGGAGTCCTTGTTCCGGCGAATAACCCCAACCAATGGAAACACAAGGTCAGGCGGTCCATGCCCCCCAGGCAGCATTTTCACGGAGCCAGGGCTGAGAGATCCCAACGCCCGGCTACCGAGGCAGCCGGGCGAGGAGTTCTTGCGGAATGGGAATCTCCAGCAGAGTCAGCGCGTCCAGTGCCTCCTCGCTGACAGAAACCTGAGACGCGGACGCCTCGCGCCATCCGGCAGCACGATTGCGCACACTCCAGAAAATGGTGTAGTCACCGGCTCCGGGCCAACGCACCACCTGGCGTACAGACCCGACTTTCTCCAGGATGAACTGGGCGTCGTGGCTGCTGTGCATGCTGACGTTCATGGTCAGTTCACTGCCCTCTGGCAAGGCACCGAAGCCCACAATGTGAATCTCCGAGGCCGCGTAGCGATGCATGGTGATGTCTTGTAATGAAGGAAGCACTTCTTCCAATCGGACTGCCTTCCATCCTTCTGCCCGGAGGGTCAGTGTGGCCGGAGTCTGCCGCGACAAGGGGACCACGATTTCGCTTCCCACCCAATTTGCCCTGCCCGTCATCGTCCCACCGCCAGGCTTATGGAAACTCATGCGCGGCGAGAATTCATCACCATCCGCTTTGCCAAGGGGCCGCCCGTTCTGGTCGCGCAGTCGCAAGCGCAGCAGTCCAACGAAGGGGGAGAGATCCAGGTTTTGAAGCCTGGAGTCCTCCCCTGCCACGCCCCCATAGAAAACCACATTTTCCACCCGCAACACCTCCCTGGTGCCGAGCTCCCGAAGGCTGAACAATACGTCCCAGGTTCCTGCAGGTACCGAGGTCAACTTGAAGGAGACCGCAGGGGGCAAGGTGGCCGCTCGGAAATCGACGAATTCGCTTCCCACTCCGGTGGTTGAGCGTTCCTTGATCAGGCCGCCGACGGGGACCACCGAGACATCGATGTAGCGCAGCCCCTCCAAGGGCTGGATCGATCCGGTGATCGACCCGGCGCGCTTCAGCTGGATGACCACCTCGCGCGTGGTCAGAGCGATCTCGGTAGATCGGGTGACCGCCTGCGGGTGACTGGCTTCGACTCGGATCTTGCGAATCGAGACACTTCTGGGACTGGGGGAGTCAGGTGGAAATGCACCGAACTCGGTGTACCAGTCCCGGTCCAGAAACCAGGCTTCTCCCATGCCATCCGTAGATGCGCCCCTTGACTGGCCGTTTTCGAATCGGTCGAGCTGCCCCGACCTCTCGGACTTCTCGGATAGGAAGCTCAATTGAACCGAGGCTCCTGCAAGGGGTTGCTCAGCCTCGTCCACCACGCGGACCTTGAGCAGGGGATCGGTGTCCATCAATTGGACTTCCCCGAGATCAACGGTGGCGTCAGGTGAGGGCAGGTGCGCCTCCGTGAAGGCCCAATAACGGGATCCCCTCCAATCCTCGCGGTCGGCTGCACTTCTTGGGGGGGGCTCAATCCACTCGAATCCAACTCCGGTCAGGCAGGCGGTATTGAGGGTGCCGCCGCTTGCGTTGGGATGGCTGGGAAGGATGAAGGTGCCGTCGGAAAAGACAAATGCATTGATCCAAAGCCGTGCATGATCACCGCATTCCAGAAAGGCGTTGGCTCGGCCATAACCTCGATTGGAATCAAGAATGAAGCGCTCCACCGGCACTGTCATTTCAGGAGGGAAGACAAAGCGCCCGTGAAAACCGGGAGGATATTGGAATGTCAACTGGTGTTCGACCCGTTCGCCAGGAAGCACCGGCCCGGCTACCCGTTGTTTGGGGAGGCGGGTCCTGCCACGCCCTGCTTGCGGGTCGGCGCCGACGCCCACGAGGATCTCCATGTCAAATTCCCGACCGAGGGGAACCTGGTCGAATTCGAACCACCCGTCGTCTTCACTGCGGGTATAGGCGGAGGAATAGGGAACCCTGGCTTCATCGTCCGTGACCAGATTGAGGGCGGGAAAGGAATGGGCGGGAAAGTCGACCAGCTGCAGCGCCAGGCGCCCGGTCCCTGGCAGCTGAAAAATGAGGGGACCGACTTCATCGATCCCGAATTCGTGTACAGGCAATTCCGACAGGCCGAATTCAAGGCCCACCCGGAAACGCAACGGTTGCGGTGCCTCACCAAGCCGAGGAATTGCGCGCGGCGCAGGGATCATGACCATCATGGTGCGGCCATCGCCGATCTTCCCGATCTGATTGCTGTGATAGATCCAGACCTGGTCGCGGTCCCAGCCGCTGGCGTTGCCAGGTAGCTCCTCGGCTGCAGCGGCGCTGGCCACCTTTGCATGGAAACGGAATCCCTCGTCCACGGGATTGCCGTTGGCGTCACGGACGATCAACTCGACCATGGGCACCACGCGGAGTTGCAACACGTGCAGCTCAGGCTCGGAACCTTCAGGTTCCGCCGCGCAGACCAGGTGCCCATAAAGCCCCTGCTCGCAGACCCCCGCCATGCAAGGAGCCAGCGTCGGGATCACCACGCGCCCGCTTTCGTCGCTTTGTTGAGAGGCGGAAGCCCCGCGCATCCACGAAATCGCCGTGGGGTTCTCCCGGAAATGGTTCAGGATCTCCTCACCGCTCTCATTCTCCTGCACCCACCATTGGACCTTGATTCCGGTCGCGGGGTTTCCATCGGGCCCAATCACCTGGACCTGATGCCCGCGCACGATTTCATCACGCTGCGTGGAGGCTTCGTCGGCTTCAGTCGGATCCGAAATTGAATCCACCGGATCACGGGCTTCGGCAAGCACCGGCAACTCCTCTGTCTTCTCCGCTCCATCGCTGGTGGTAGGAATGGAGGAACCCCAGGGAAAGAACACAGCCACCACCACAGCACCAAGCAGGACAAAAACCGTGATCAGGATCGCGAGGGGTCCGCGCATTGTCCTTCAGCTTGAATGGGTCATCGGGTTTTGAACAGCGATTCCGGGACTGGCAGATCGTGAATCTGGGAGCTGTCCAAGATGGAATCATCCAAGGTGGTCTCGGACAATTCCATGTTGATCAGGCTTTGGTCGGCGCCGCGCAGGAACCAGGTCAATCGGTAGCGCCCGGCCTCTCCCATCTCGAGGACCAGATCGCAACCGCTCTCGGTTTCAAGTGCCTGCGGGCTGCGACGGCTGGCCAGGGAATGCAGTTGCAAGGACAGCGTCGCCCCGGCAGGAAGCTCGACCTGGTGAACAAAGCGGAAACGGACCTTGACAATGGGATGGAGTTGGACGGTGTGACGCCCTGGGTCGAGATCGGAAAGGAAAATGGGGCGATAGCCCTCGCAGGCCAGGAAGCCTTGGAACTTCTGGCCACGCGGCATCGCCGCGTAGGCGTATCCATCGCGCCACAGAATTCCGGTGCCGCTGCGCCCGTTCCCTTCCAGCGCGTTCTCCGTCAAAACCAGAGTCCGGTTGCGGAAGTCCTCTTTGCTCCAGACCTCGCCGGTTGGTGAAAGAACCTGCAATTCAAGGTGGTCCAGGTAGGGAGCCAGGTCGACCACGGTCTCGGCACCCGAAGGATCACTTGGATCGACTCCCAAGACCCGTAGTACTTCCCGGTCCGAACCTGAGAAATAGAAAAGAAGGTCATGCAGCCGGGGCTCCACCGGACCCAGTTCAAACGAGACCAGAGTGCCCTGCTCGACCTGCTCCGCAGTAGGACTGCTTCCATGGAGTTGTTTTCGCGCAGGCGCGACCACTCCAGGCTGCTTCTGGGAGCCTTCGGGGAGCAGCGCCATGACCGAAATATCGCGCAGGAAGTCCGGGAGTTCTGCCCTGCCGCGGATGATGGAAGCCGGTTTCAGAGAAAGGGTGAGGGTCCGCTCCGAGGAATCGAACTCGTGCACGACCGGAAGGAAATCCGGGTGACGGGCCTTGACCTGGCAGCGTCCGGTCGCTTCACCGATTCCGCCGTACAAGGGGAAGGTGCGTGTGAAATCGAAACCTGGAAATCCGACACTGCCGTCCTCCAGCGTCTTCACAACCCGGTAGGAAGGATGGGCGGGCAAGCGAGTCGATTGCCACCGCGTTTTTACTGGCCCATAGGGTGAGGTGATCTGGCGCTCGATGGAAACCATGGCCCCAGTGATCGCCTGTCCGAGTTCGTCTTGGACCTGGACCCTCAAGACTGGATCCTCCCTGGCGAGCTGGACTTCGCCGAGGTCGGCCTGCAGGGTGGTCGAGGACAGGGCCAGTTCCACCCGTGCCCAGTCCGGGAGCAGATCACTGGATTGTCCAACAGTTCCCAGCCGGAGGTTGCGTGTGAACAGGAGCTCGGTCAAATCGTGCAGCCGCAAGTCCTCGGCATTCTGGGTGGGCAAGCGTGCAACAAAGCGACCGTCCGCCGTCAGGTCGAGCGGCAAACGCAGGGATGCAGCTGCTGGATCCGCGGTGCGGCCAAGCAGGGTGATTTGCCAGGCACGATCGGTGGGCGGTACGAGTGGATTGCCTTGGGAACCCACCAGGCGGCCGATGAAGGTCCCTGCGACCTGTTGACTGAAGGTCCCGAACACAACCTCGCCCTCAACGCCAGGCCCGTCCATGCGATGAGGCTCGAAGGAGGTCGAGGATATTGAATAACCGCCTCGTTCTGTGATCGAACGACGCTGCAACTCCACCTTCAATTTCTTTCCCAATGGAAGATGGCGAAATACCCATTGACCTTCTTCGTTGGGCATCTCTTCAGGAATTGCGTTGCTAAATGAACTGCGGAAACCAAAACGCGGATCAACGTCCTCCCTCAAGCGCGGCACGATGTCGTCGGGGTATCCGTTCAGGACCACGCGCGCCTCGCCGGTCGGTGGCATGGTCAGCCGGATTTCCTGGGTCTGATTCAGGGTGATGGGCGCAGTGGTTTTCTCTCCGAGCGGAAGGGAAATCTGGACCCAGATCATTGTTCCTGCGTCGCGAAGGCCGAGTTCGGAGATGCGTTCCTCCGGCACCACCGAGGACATCCAGGCGCGGCCTTCGTCATTGGTGGTTCGAGCCGCCCCAAGTGGAGATGGGAAGTAAAAGCCCTGGCTTCGATCCTGCGCACGTTCCAACCTGTCCTTCTGTCCGTGAAAAACCATGATGCTCTGGCCAGGGAGGGGTTGGCCGGCAGCATCAAGGGCGATGACAGGGAACTGGATCGCCTTACGCAATTCAAGGCGCACCGGGTTGCTGGAATCCCCGTCCCAAACTCCGAAGGCCACGCCTCCCTCCAAGCCTTCTTCGGTAACCACGGCGAAACCAACACCGCTCTTGGGCAACCAAGCCAGGCCGTCACCATCGGTCCACACTCCCGGAGAGTTCAAGGAAAAAGAAGAGGGCCTGATCAAACCTGAGTCTGCGAGCAGGGGCACAAATCCAGGATCCTCTGCGAATTCCTCGGGAGCCATGCTGAAAAAGACCTGCATGTTCTGGCCAGGGGACCCGTCGGGCCGTAACACAAGAACCGGGCGCCCCTTCCCTTCAGCGCCGACCCGGCCTGTCGGAGCAACTCCGTCTGGACTCGATTCCGCCGAGGAGCGCGCTGGCGCCGCGCTGGCCTTTGCTATGTCGGGTGCCCCTTGTTCTTCGGAGGGAATCTCTGCGGACGGATCGCCTGACGCCAGTTCGGGATTGGCTTTGGAAAAGGGGTTGCCGAAAATTACAACCAGGACCCCAACCAAGATGAGTGCGCAAGAAAGGAAAAATCTGTTCATGGAATGGTGCCGATCATAGCGTCATTCCGCGCCGTGGGCACGGTGCGCAAGGCTCGGCTAGCGTCCTGTCGCCAGCATGCCGTCGAGCATTTCGACGAGTTCGTCACGGGTGTAGGTGTAGGGCTGGTCCTGATTGAGTTGCACCACCTTGTTCATGGCGGCGCGGATGGTGAGCGCGGCTTCCTGTTGATTGGGTACGACCATGTAGCGGAGCTTGGGTTGCTCCGAGGTCAGGGCGTGCACGAAGGCCTCGGCGACTTCGTCAGGGTCCTTGTACTGACCGCGATCGAGGCGACTGCGCAGCAGGCCCTCGAGCTGACCCTGGTACCGCGATCCTTCGGTGGTGTAGCCGCGAGCCTCAAGGCGTTCCTTCATGCTGGTGGTGATCTTCGATTTGTAGTTGCCCGGCTCGACCACACTGACCTTTACGCCGAACGGCGCGAGTTCCATCGCCAACGCGTCGGTGTAGGCCTCAACCGCGTGTTTGCTCATCGCATACAAACCGCCGAGCCCCCACGCCATGATGCCGGAGATCGAACCGGTGGTGATCACCCGGCCCTTGCTTTCGATCAGCAGCGGCGCAAAAGCCTTGGTCACGCGGTAAGGCCCGGCGACGTTGACGTCCATCTGAAAATCGAAATCCTCTTGGGTCACTTCGATCAACGGTGCCACCACCACCACTCCGGCGTTGTTGATCAAGCCGTAAAGGCCACGCCCGCTTTCCTCAACGATTTTGAACGCCGCATCGATCTCGGCAGGAACCGTGACGTCGAGGCGGATCGCCTGCACGTTTTCGATCGCATCGAGTTCCTTCAGGTCCGTCTCCTTGCGCGCGCCGGCATAGACGAAGAAACCCTTCTTGGCCAGCACCTCGGCGGTGGTGCGCCCGATGCCGCTGCTGGCCCCGGTCACCAGCACCGCGCGTTGCGGCGCGGGAGTGGTTGCGGGTTCTTGCACCCCAGTCACCCCATCCACCCCAGGCGCAGGACTACCCGGACCCAGGGCGGAGGTCCAACCGATCAAGGTGCACGCAAGGAGGATGGCGATGGCTCTCATGACAGCCACCGTAACCCCAAAATGGAGGATCTGGTGTCTAATGGAATCATGAAGATGCGCCTCATCTCCGCAGTAGCCCTGTTCCTGGCAAGTAGCACCACATCCGCTTTTCCTGCCCAGAACCCGGATCTGGCCATCTTCGATCTGACCGAGGGAAAAGACACGACGGTCGAGGTCAGCAACAACAACCCCGGCGACATCGTGCGAGTGGCGGCCTCATTACACGGGCCTGGACCCACCTCGACGATCTTCGGCATGGTCGACCTGACACCGCCGTGGATGAACTTCCCTCCCTTGGTGGCGGATGCCGCCGGAGTCGCATCGATGACCAAGTCGGTGCCCGCGGGAACCGCAGGCGTTCCGGTCTGGATTCAGGCGGTCAACGTGAGCAGTGGTCTGCTCAGCAACAGCCTCGCCGAGGTCATCGCTCCCGACGCCTCCATCGACGTGGTATTTGTTCCTGCAGGGACCTTCGTCATGGGCGACCATTTTGGCGTTGGCAGGCCGGATGAACTGCCCTTGCACAGCGTCACTGTCGACGGTTTCTGGATGGACCAATTCGAAGTGACCAACGCGGTCTACGCGAACTACCTGAATGCAGCCTATGCCGCAGGTGAAGTCACGGTGACCTCCAACGTCGTTTATCAGGTCGGCGGCGCCGGCCAGGTGATCTGCAGCACCACCTTGAGTTCGATATTCAGCCGGATCGTCTGGAGTGGTTCCGACTTCTCAGTGACCCCAGGCAAGGAAGACCACCCGATGGTAGATGTCTCGTGGTATGGATCCTGCGCCTACGCCAATTGGCGCAGCGTTCAAGAGGGCCTGACTCCCTGTTATGACCCCTTGACCTGGGGGTGCAATTTTGCCGCCGACGGGTTGCGCCTGCCGACCGAGGCCGAATGGGAATACGCTGCCCGTGGAGGAGCAGCCACCGCCACCCAGTACCACTGGGGAAACACCATCAACGACTCCCACGCCAATTACTTCGATTCGGGCGACCCCTTCGAATCGGATCCCGATCCCAAGACGACTCCGGTGGGTTACTACGATGGCAACCAGATTCCAGCCGGCGTCGACATGGCCAACGCCTACGGCCTTTATGACATGTCGGGCAACATGGTGGAATGGTGCAACGACTGGTATGACGCGGCCTACTACGCTTCCAGCCCCGCGGTCAATCCGACCGGACCCGCTACCGGCACCTTCAAAGTGACTCGTGGAGGCAGCTGGGATCGCACTCCAATCGGCCTGCGTTCGGCCTGGCGCGCATTCATCTTCCCCTTCTTCCGCTTCATGAGCAACGGCTTCCGCCTGGTCTCCGTTCGTTAGTGTATTCGGCCGGTGCCTTCTTCGCTTTGGCAACGAAAGGAGGTCGGGGTGAGTCCAAATTGCTGACGGAAGGCGTTGGCGAAGTACTGGCTGGACGAGAAGCCAACTTCAAAGGCGATGGCGGCGATGCGCCGTTGGGGGGAATTGAGCAGCAGCCGCGCGGCGCGCTCCAAGCGACAACGATTGAGGAAGCGCACCGGAGTGTCGTTCTTGAGTCGCTTGCAATGGTCGGTGAAGTGGGTCGGCCCCAGGCTGCACTCTGCCGCCATGGACTCCAGCGTCCAGGGCATTGCCAGGGATTGCGCAGACCGGGTGAGGTCGTCAAGGAACAATTCAACCGTGCGTGCGGTGCTGGAGAGAGTCTGGTCCAGGGGCAGGTCGGCGCGCTCAAGCAGCTCCAGGACCAGGAGCAACAACTCGTTGATCAAGAGGACAAGCCAGGGATTCGGGGCGGGCGAAGCGCCTCCGCGCAGTGCGGTCGCGATCTTGCGGAAGCAACGACCGATGTCTTCTCCGGCGCGCAACACCGGCTGCTCGTTATAACGCAAGAGCTCGGTTAAGCGGGAGAGAACCGCAGTCTCGAGGACCACCCACTTCGGCCACTTCCACGCGTGGTTCGGATGCCGCACGCCGACGTCGAGGATCAGCCAGTGCAGGCGGCCGGCGTCGAGCAGCGGCTTGCCGAGGGCATGGGGTTGCCACGGCCGAGTGATGGTCAGATCGTCCGGTTTGAGGAACCCGGCGCTGCAGTCGGTCTGAAAAAAGTGTCGACCGGTCTCGAGGAAGGTGATCTCGATGCCTTCGTTGCGGTGCCACGGCAACCCCCAATGCTGCTTGCCGACCAGATCCCAATTGCCGATGGTACACAGGCCCGGCAACTCGTCGCGCCCCAGCGGGCGTCCGGGGTATTGGCCGCGGGACAAAGCATCGAGTCGCGCTTCTCCGCTCTCAACCGCCGCACGCAGAGGCCGGCAGCTGTCGGCTTCGTGGACCAGGTCGTGGTCGACGAAACGAGGAAGAAGAGGACTCTGCGCAGCCACGTGGTACCTGGAGGGGGTCAGGTCGAGCCATTGAGCGCTTTGCAGGGTAAGCCGAAGGCCTGCTTTGTGCAAAATCCTTCAGTGGGCTCTACGCGAAGACGGCCCCGTATTGGGCTGATAGCTTGTGGTTGGAATCCCTAACCCAAGACCCAGCGGAGATGGAAGATGTCTGCACGCTTTCGGATCAGTCTGAACATGGAATATTGTCGCAGCGCCGACATGTCCTTCGAAGCCGGAGTCAAGCAAGCAGCCGAGCTTGGCTACTCATTTGTCGAGCCGATGGTCCACACCGGTTGGGAGCTGCTCAGCGAAGTGAACTACTTTCACTCCTTCTCAATGGAGGAGGATCCGTTGCTGATGCAGGAGATCTGCCACGCTGCCGGGCTCGAGGTCAGCAGCCTGAGCGGTCATAGCCCATTGATGAAACCCGAAGCCGCGATTCCCCGGCTGACGCGGGCGATCGTCCTGGCTTCGAACCTCGGCGCCAAGTTCGTCAACTCCGACGAAATGGTCAAGCCGGAATGGATGAGCGACGACTTCGCCCACGAGGTCATGCGCTACACCCTGACCAAGGCCGAGATGGTCGCCCGTCGCCACGGCGTGTATCTGTGCATCGAACCGCACGGGATCTACACCCAGACCGCCAAGGGACTGCTGAAGATCGTCGGCCTGGTCGACTCGCCCTGGATTGGGGTGAACTGGGATACCGGAAACTCCTATCTGGCTGGGGTTGAGGATCCCTATGAGGGGCTTGAGCAGGTGCGCGATCATGTCCGCCACGTTCACGCCAAGGACATCAGCCTTGAGCACAGCGAACGTGCGCGAGGCAAGGTCACGGGCACCCCTGTGGGCTGCGCCTGCGGCGATGGTGAGGTCGATTGGCAGAGGGTATTCGAGATCCTGGCGCCACTGGACCGCGAGATCTTCTTGAGCGTTGAGTGCGGCACGATCGACCAAGCACGCCGCAGTCTTACCTTCCTGCGTTCGGCCCTCGGCGATCGCTTGATCGAAACCAACCAGACTCTGGTCTCGTGATAAAAAATGGCGCGTAACGCTCATTCCCCACTTCTGGCCTTGGCCTTGGCCATAGGCGTCGGGTCGTGCACTCCTCCTCAGCCGCAAACCGATCTACGCTGGGAGCAGACCGCGACCAGCCTGGCGCTGTACAAAAACGACCACGTCGTGTGGGAATTCCACTGTCAGCGCGGAGAAGGGAAACCTGCATTCCATCCTCTCGCCACCGTAGATGGAGTCGTGCTTACCGATTTTCGCCCCGCCGATCATCCGTGGCATCGAGCGGCCTGGTTTTGTTTGCACAGCATTAACGGTGTCAACTACTGGGAGGAGGATCCGGTCAGCGGGCTGGCCGCAGGACGAACCCGTGTGGTTGATTTTGATTTCCGCCCAGCTGAGGACTTTTCCGCGGAATTGGATCTCGATCTCAGTTATGCGCCGGCAGAAGGCGCGGAAGTCTTGGTCGAACGCCGCCGGATCCGCTTGAGCGCGCCGGCGGAAGATGGCAGCTACAGCATGGATTGGCAGCTGGTCTTCACCGCGCGCACCGCACTCGAACTTCAGCGTACACCCCGGCCAGGAGAAGAAGGCGGCGCTTCCTGGGGGGGGTATGCCGGGATTTCACTGCGTCTGGATCCGAAGCTGAAAGGCTGGAGCTTCCTCGACAGCGAAGGCCGAGATGATGGTTCCTTCGGCAAGTGTGCCGGTTGGTTGAGCTTTCACGGCGCGCTCGAGGACAGGGCCGCCGGGCTGACGATCTTTGACCACCCACAGAATCTGACCTTCCCCAGCGCCTGGTTCACCGAACTCGGCATGCCGTACTTCAGTCCGGCCTTCCTTTTCTACAAACCGATCAAGCTGATCCAGGGAGAAGAACTGAAGCTCTTCTACCGCGTGAAGATCGATTCCACTCTGCCGGAAGCCGCTGACCTGGATGCTGAGGCTGCCGACTTCGCCGAGCAGGAGTTCGAGCTCAGTGGTCCAGGCCAAATCGATCTGGTAGAACTGGGCGAGCACGTCTTTTCCACCAATTGCGAAGCCTGCCACGCGCGTGATCCGGATTCCGTTGAATTCAGGACCGGGCCGAACCTCTACGCCGCGATCAGCACCACGCCGCATTGGCATGAAGTGCTGGAGGATGGCGTGCCTGCCCGTGTTCTCGCCGACGAAGACTTCCTGCGCCACTCGCTGCACGATCCGGCGCGCCGCCTGGCCTTGCACAGCTCTGGTCCGCAAAGGGGCCAGCCCTTTCTTCCGCTCATGCCGACCTTTGACAACATCCTCAGCGATCAGCAGGTCGACGCTTTGGTCGCCTACCTGCTGACCTTGAACCCTGAGCAGAGTCGCGGCCCGATGCATCTTTGGGCCGGTGTCGAAAGAGCAGTTTCAAGCTTGAATCCGCATGAAGTCGTGGTGCGAGACAAGCCTTTGGTGAGACGCGTCATCGTCGATGGCTATGCACCGCGCGCCTTCGCGGTGGGCCATACCGACCACTTCAGCTACCTTTTCGACCCAGAAGATTGCAGCGTGCGGCACGCATGGCGAGGCGGTTTCCTCGACCTCAGCGGCGAGCGGATGGGGCGCGGCACCGGACCCAACCGGCCGGCGCGCGAGCAGTCGATCGGCTTTAGGCCTTTCTTGACACCGCTTGACGAGGAGACCGGAACCGGAGGTCGGGTTCACTTTGAAGCCTATTCGATGCAGCCGGGCCGGGCGCCGCAGATTCACTACTCGATGGGGGGTGGATTGGTCCGGCAACGGTTGGTTTATTCGGGCGCCGGTACCTTGCAATTCCAATTCGAATGCGAAGGGGTGACCGCACCCTTGCGCTTCCGCTTCGATCAGGAAAAGATCCTGGGCTTCACTTGTCCCTCCGCAAGCGTGAGCGAGGGCGTGCTGTTGATTCCGACCCAGGCTGCAACCGACTTCACTCTCGACGTTCGCTTGGCTGCAGTTCCGCCCTCGGTTGGTGCGTCGAACCTCGCGGCACAGGCAATTGGTTTCAGTAATGGCCGTGACGACGGCTCCTCGATCGGGCCGTGGGGCGCGATCGACGGAAATCCGATGAGCTGGTGGGACGAAACCGACCAGCAGGATGAGTACAGCTTGCGCCTGATTCTGGATCAGCGACGCGCCTTCAACCAGCTGCGTATCAGCGGTTATCAACATCACGATTTCGCCCCAAAGAGTTTCCAGGTCTTCGTAGACGGAAACCTGGCGGCCGAGATCGTCGACGCCGAGTACCGTGACAACCTTCTGCTGGTCGACTTGCCAGAGACCTTGGGGCAGGCGCTCGAGTTGCGCATCCATGATTACTACGGCGGAAGCCCGGCGATTCGGGAACTTGAGATCTACCATCAATCGACCGCTGCCGGCCAGGATGACACGCTTGAGGCCAATGGTGAAGGACATGAATAAAGCCGCGCTCAACACCATTGCACTTGCCGGCCTCATGCTTCCCGGCTGGGCGGTTGCGCATCCCCAAGGAGATCATCCGGAAATCATTCCGGCGGGCTATACCGTGACCACGATCCCGCCGCCGATCGGCGCCGACGGCCGCGAGCTGCAGTTCGGGATCGGTGCGATTGGATTCAGTGCCGATGGCACGGCGTTCGTCGCCTCGCGCGTGGAGGGGGTCTGGACGCTGAAAGACGGAGTCTGGCGCCAGTTTGCCACTGGCCTCCATGACCCGCAGGGAATCCGGGTGTCGGCCGATGGCGGCACCGTCTACGTCTGCCAGAAACCGGAACTGACCCTGCTCAGGGACCTCGATCTCGATGGCAGTGCCGACCTCTATCACAACTTCTGTGACCAGTGGTTGTTCGCGGGGAACTACTGCGAATACGTACATGGCATCGCCACCGATCGTCGCGGAAATATGTTCCTGACCATCAATTTGGCCGATGGTGGCGGATCCGACAATACGCCCGGCCTCACTAATACCGAACGCGCGGTCTCCATGGGGACCACCGGTGGCTTCGACGGCTGGGTGGTGAGGGTCGACCCTGACGGAGTAATGACTCCTTGGGCCTATGGCCTGCGCTCGCCCGCCGGCATCGGCATCAGTCGCGACGACGAAGTCTTCTACACCGACAACCAGGGGGGCTGGGTGCCCACATCACCGCTCTATTTCGTCGAGCCGGGCGCTTTCTATGGCTATCCGTCGTCGATGGCCGACCTGCCGGACTTCGCTTCCGGAAAACGCGAACTGGCCACGGTGAGTGACGAGGATCTGGTCAGGCGCAGCCACCTGCCAGTGGTCTGGATGCCTCACGGGGAACTGATGAACTCCCCCGGCAATCCGGAGTGGGATTACTCGGAGGGTTCCTTTGGCCCTTTCCAGGGCCAGATTTTCATCGGCTGCCAGGCGCGTTCGAACATCGTGCGCGTCGCGCTGGATCGTGTCCGTGGCCATTATCAGGGAGCGGTCTTCAATTTCATCGACTATCTTCATTGCGGCGTCATCCGACTGGCGTTCGACGCGCAGGGCCGCCTATGGGCAGGGGAAACCGGCCGCGGCTGGGCGTCGCGCGGAGGCCAGCTCTACGGCCTGCAGCGCATCGAGTGGGACGGACGAACCACGCCCTTCGAGATGCTCGACATGAAGCTGACCGATCGCGGTTTCGCCGTGCGCTTCACCCAGCCAGTGGATCCGGAGAGCATCACCGATGACACCTTCGCGTTCACCACCTGGCATTACCATTACCATCAGCAGTACGGTTCCCCCAAGGTGGACCAGAAGCGCTTGGCCAGCCGGCTCGAGCGCGTTTCCGCCGACCGCAAAACGGTCTGGTTCGAGGTTCCCCTGCAGACTGGAAAGGTCTACCACCTGCTCTGCACAGGCTTGATCAGCGCGAGCGGCGCTGCGATGAGCAACCGCAACGCCTACTACACGCTCAATTACCTTCGCGAGAGCGCCGACATGAAGGAGGGCGAAGAAGAGCGGATGCGTGCCGCGGTTTCCACGCTGACTTCCGCACCGGCCGGTCAGCGGCGACGGGTCCTGGCTTTCTCCCGTACCGATGGATACCGCCACAGCGCGATCTCCTATGCCACCCGCGCTTTCGAACTCATGGCCGCGCGCAGCGGCTCGGTTGAGCTTGTGGTCAGCGAGGACATCGGCGCGTTCGAACCCGATCGCCTGGTGCATTTCGACGCAGTGATCCTCAACAACGTGGTCGGTGACGTTTTCCGCCCTGCCAACTTCGCCGAGTTGCCACCGGGATCTCAAGCGGGGATGCTGGAATACGAAGCACTTCTACAACAGAGCCTGGCCGATTTCGTCGCTTCCGGAAAAGGGCTCCTCGCCCTCCACGGCAGCGCCGCCGCCTTTCCAGGGTGGGCTGAGTTCGGCCAGATCCTGGGAGCCCGCTTCGATAACCATCCGTGGCCTGCCGGCTCCAACGTGACGATTCGCCGCGAGGACCCCGACTCGCCGTTGACGCGGAGTTTCTCAGCTGCCCCCTTCTCCTTCCGCGACGAGATCTATCAATTCCGTGATTTCGAGCGAGAGCAACTGCACGTGCTTCTAAGTCTGGTCCCGGAACAAAGTGACATTACCAAGCCATCCATCCAGGAACTGATCCACCGCCAGGATGGCGATTTCCCGCTGAGCTGGTGGAAACCCTACGGCAAGGGCCGTGTCTTCTACTCGGCACTGGGCCACCAACACGAGGTCTTCCAGGACAGTGCGGTCCTTGACCACTGGTTCGCTGGCCTGCAGTTCGTATCAGGAGACCTGTCGGCTGGCAACTGATTGAGCCAGAGCGCGGACCCGGTTGCTATCTTCCGTTCATGCACAGCAAGCGATGGCTCCACGCACTGCCGCCGGGCCTGCTCGCAGCATGCGCTCTGTCGGGCATCCTCACTTCCTGCGCCGGCGCTCCACAGGCTCAAGAGCCGCGGTCTCCGTCGCCGCCGAGCAAGATCCGGGTTGCTGCCTGCCAGCTTGAGGTGCGCAGCGACCCAGCCCTTACCCTGGAAGACGTTGAGCGCGCGCTTGCCGAAGCTGCCGCCGCCGGCGCCGACATCGCCTGTTTCCCCGAGACTTGTCTGTATGGGTGGGTCAATCCTGAAGCGCACCAGCTGGCCGATCCGATTCCCGGTCCGACCACCGATCGCCTTGGGGAAATGGCGCGACGTCATGGCTTGATGATCGCGGTGGGGCTGGCCGAACGTGACGGCGAACGTCTGCACGATTCCGCTGTGTTGATCGACCGCGATGGCACCCTCCTGCTGCATCATCGCAAGGTCAACATCCTCAGCGAACTGATGGACCCGCCGTACACCCCAGGCCCCGGCGCATCTGATTCCGTTGCCGACACTCGTTTCGGCCGCATCGGCGTGCTGATCTGCGCCGACACCTTCAAGGACGAACTCGTCGCTCAAATCGCCGCGGCCGAACCCGACTTGTTGCTGGTGCCCTACGGTTGGGCGGCGCCGCAGAAGGACTGGCCCGATCACGGCAACAGCCTGCACTCCTGGGTCAGTCATACCGCGCGGCGGTCCGGCGCGCCGGTGGTCGGCGTCGACGCCACCGGCTCCATCGCCCACGGACCCTGGACCGGATTCCTCTACGGCGGTCAGAGCATTGCCGTCAACGCCCAAGGCGAATCCCTCGGCATCCTTGCCGATCGCCGTCCTGAAGTGCGCGTTTTCGAGATCGAGCTCCGTCGCTAGATACCAGCCCGTGGTTTTTTCCCGGACCGATGAGTTCCTCATTCTTTCACCAGGCGAAATCCCAGGTGATCCGCTCGGGCGCGGACTTCGCCGCTGGTCATGTCGCCGTCGATCAGGCGCACGCGCCAATACAGACTGCGGCTGCCGTCGGCGTGTTCATCGATGAAACACTTCCCGGTCCATCCCAAGCCGGCCGGCACGTCGCCGATCGGCTCTACTGTGTCGACGCGGTGCCGTGTCCGCGCTTCCACGATCAGAAAAAGGTCGTCCTGGTTGCGCTTCTCCGGGTCATACCAGGTCGACTCCACCCCCATACCGGTTCCGCGCCAGGTGTAGAGCTGAGGAAAGGAGCAACCCCACTCCTCCGAAGGCGCATATTCGAAACGGTGCCACACCTCTGGAGCATGCACCTCGACGCGTAGCCCACGCTGCTCCACCCGTGCTTGAGGTCTGGCATCTTCATGCGCAAACCCGAGCTGCAGCGCCGGATCGCCATAAACCGCGTGGTTGTACAACTGATAGTAATAGAGGCCTCCGGAGGTCTGGCCTTTCTCCAGCATCGTGACCGTGACCCGGTTCAAGGCGGCGCGTTGAGCTTCGCCCAAGGTGGCGCCCGACAGCAAGGCGTTCCACAGTTCGCTTTGAAAGAGATTCTGCTGCGCCACCGCACGACGGGTGTTGCCGGCGAAGGCGACCGCGCCATTGCGTAGCAACCGCGCCGCGACCGATCGGTGCTCGGCGTCTTGATCCAAGGATGCGGTGCTGCAGCCGGAGGAATCCACCAAGGCCGGCGCCAGCAGGGTGGTCGAGTCCCACGCGTAGGTTTCACCGAGCACGGTCCACATCGCGTGGGACCCGTGCACGATCAGTTCGGCTTCGGCCAACGGCGAAGAGGCATCGAAGGGGCCGCCGCCAGGGTGGTGACCGAGGTGTTGAAAGCCGGCGTCTTCCATAGGCCCCCGGCAAGCGCCCGCCCATTCTGCGGTGGCAAAGGTCGAAGCCCACGCACGTTCGGGCAGGTCATCGCGCGCCAGGCCACGGCAGGCGAGCAGCGTTGCCGAAGGCAGGTCCTCGGCGACAAAACGCGCCACGGCGAGTTCGACAAAGGGGTCCTCATCGGTCTGACCGAAGGGCAGGTCGGAAACCAGGTCGGCGTCGATGCCCTGGCCGTGATCGATCACCGCCATCGGCAAGGCTTCGGGCCAGCCGATCAGACACAGATAACGGGCTCGGTTCTTGGCCGCCTTGCGCAGGCGGCCGAGGTCGGCGCAGATCTCGCTGGCGGTCGGCGATGTCAGCCACGCTGCCTGCCCGCGCGCGTGTTCGTTGGCGTCCAGATCGGCGGTCCAGTTCATTCCGCCGAGGTCAAAATCATCTCCAGTGAATAGAGTTCCTTCCCCATTACCCCTGAAATCTCCGTCTCCATCACGATCCAACTGCAACCACCACCGCCCATCGGTGGGATCTTGTCCGGTCACGAAGGCGATGGACTTGTCACCAAGCTGGATCGAACCCTGACGCCAACCGCTGGTGCTCTCGGCCGCACCACGCGGAGCCTTTTTGGCGACTTCCTCCGCAGCGAAGCGGGTTTTCCATTGCGTTTCGTACGGCAGAGGCGCGACCACTCCCGCGCGCCCCGCGGCCAGAATGGGAGCTGCTAGAGCCAGATGCCGGTCCCGCCCGGCGACGGTTTCATTGGGGTTGACCGCCGCCAAGTAATCGACGTCGAAGCCGTGCCGCACCAGCCAGCGGACAACGCCCTCGGCGTTTTTGATGCCCTCGACGCGCACGCCCTCGAATTGAGGAGGCCTGCGTTTGCCGACAAAAAGTGCAGTTTTGGCCTTGAGCGCGCCGATTGCCTCGAGCACCGGTTCGTTGGTCTGTTCGTCAGTCCAAGGAAATAACGGAACTCCCAGGCGTGCGGCGAAGGCCGCTGCGGCGAGAGCGACGGAGCGGTCCTCGGCATCAAACAGCACCACCCGTTTGGCGGTCGGCCAGGCCAACGAAGAGAGCGCCACCGCCGCCTCAACTTGGTTGTCTGCCGGTAGACACTCCAGGGTCACCCAGGCAGGGGAGGGCACCGGTGGAGGCTGCGGACCCACCCACAACAGGCGCGTGGGCGAAAAACGATCCAGGAAATCGACCAGTTCTGCGCGCCAGGGTGCCGCCGCATCCACCGCAAGAACGATCGGTTCGCCGTTGCCGAGCACCGCGGCGGCAGGAACAGCACATAGAAAGGCGTCGTCCAGCCAAGACGCATGCGCGGCGATTGGAACCAGGACCGCGACGCGCTTCCCATCACCCTGGCGCAGCTCTGATTCACTGTCCAGGACGCTACCGGTGCCATCAATGCCGAAGGTATGCAGGAGCAATGCAGCCAGCAGGAACGGCGGGAAAAGCACCTTCATAAGCTCATGCTACATGCCAGCAGGGTGTCCGCTAATTCCGGCAGCTCGAAGCCTCGTAACAGGCCCTGTGCAGCCCCGGCCAAACCAATGCACAACTCCCGCCGATCCCTTGGCGGCCGGCGCTCCGCGCGATCTGGTGTGAGGTAGGTCCTGCTTCGTGTTTGGAGAACTCGAACGCCTGCACGGCCCAGGAGCACTGGCCATGTGCTTTCGCACCAAGCGCCGCCTATTGCAGCCAGGTCGCTCCAACCTGCCGCATGGGCCTGTCCTCGCGCCAACGCTTGATAGGGCTGACGGCGGGGCGTAGGCTCGCGGGGTGGCGAAGTTATGGCTAGCGCATGGCGCGCGCGCGGCTGAAAGGCGGCTGGTGGCCGGTGTCCTGGCCGATCTGCGGGCGGCGCGCGCAAGATCGGACGGATTTGCCCGGCCGCTGCTGGTGGTGGTGCCCTCGGCAGAGTTGCGCCAGCACCTCGCCGCGGTGCTGGCGCGCGGCGGCGCCACCCTCGGCGTTGCGGTGGTGACCTTGCACGGTCTGGCCATGGAGGTTCACCAGCGCGCCGGACAGCCCAGCGCAGGAAGCGGTGCACTATTTGAAGTGCTGGCCCGCCGTGCTGCCGCCGCCCAGCCGCAGATCGCCAAGCAGGTCGAAGGCCTCGACGACGGCTACGGGCTCGCTGCCGCCGGCATCCGCGACCTGCTCAGCGCTGGAATGAACCCTGACGACTGCGGCGACACTCCGATGGAAGCGGCCGCCGCCACCACCCGGAAGTGGATGGATGAGCGTGGTTGTCAGCGTTCCGGCGACATGCTGGTGCGCGCTGCTGACCTGCTTGAACAAGGCTTGAACGCCAGCAAGGTCTGGATCCACGGTTTCGCCGACGCCACCGGCCAGGCATCTGTTCTTTTGAGTGCGCTGCTTCAGGCCGGCGCCGAAATGGTCTTGGACCTGCCGCCCGACCCGGCCAGTCAAGCCGGTGCCCTGGACCGTGGCGCCACTTTTGCCCGCCGCTTCGTGCAGCGGCTCGGGGTGAACGAAATCACCGCCGCCGCCCAAGATTCTGCCGCCGGTTCGATTCCGTCGCAGCCTGCCGACCAGCCACTGGAAGCGGCGTGCAAGCCGAGCTCAGAGGTCCACTACTTCCACGCCGCCGGCGCCCAGGACGAAGCGCGTGAGGTGGCCTACCGAATCCGCGCGCTGCTCGAAGGCGGCGCCGATCCCGACCGCATCCTGGTGGTGGCGCGATCGATGCAGGATTACGCGATCCCGCTGCGCGAATGGTGCGAGAACCTCGGCGTGCCCTTCTGTGGAGGCCGCTCGCCGGCGGCGCTGTCGCCGGTCCACCGGAGGCTGCAGGCGGTGATCGAACTGCTCGAAGACGGCGCCGATGCCGCGGTCGACCGCTGGCTCGACGCGCGCCCGCACCACGCCTGGCTCGAGGACTTCCGCGTCGCTATGCGCAGCCTCG
Source organism: Planctomycetota bacterium (assembly GCA_021776925.1). GTDB lineage: Bacteria > Planctomycetota > UBA1135 > UBA1135 > UBA1135 > JAJFFB01. The sequence goes on from JAJFFB010000084.1 coordinate 30,447, forward strand.
GCGTCACGCGGGTGCGCGAAGTCGCCGCCTTGCACGCCGAGATCATCCTCGCCGGGCGGGAGTCGCTGCCCTTGCCGGTGCGCTACGGCCTGACCGAAACCGCAGCCAGCCAGCAGGGGGGGGCTGAGGGGGGGGCGAACGGCGGTCTTCTGCCTTTTGAAAAAGACTTCCGCAATCGCCGCCGCAGCCTCGGCGGTACCTTGTTGATCCGCGAAATCGGCGCCGCCGACAGCCTGTGCCGGGCGCTGGATGAATGGCCACAAATCGGCTCCCTGGCTCAACACGCAGAGTGTCTGCGCCGCCTGCTCGACCAGGACGCGGGCTGGCCGGCCAATGAACGCGCACCTGAGGAGGAGAACTGGCCGCTCATGGTCGAGGCGCTGATCTCCTTGGATCCAGCCTCCGAGGACTACCAGCGCAGCGAGTTCTTGTTGCTGCTGCGCTCCTTCAGTAGCAACTTCGGCGCCGGACCGCTCGGCGGCCGCTCCGGAGTGCGCCTGCTCGACCTGCCGCACGCGCGCGGAATCACCGCCGACCATTTATTCCTGCTCGGGCTCAATCGCGGCAACCTGCCGCGGCGCATGCCCGATGACTGCTTGCTGCCCGATCGCCTACGGCGACCACTGCAACAACGCCTGCCGCATCTCGCTCTCACCGAACAACGGCAGGACGAAGAGCACTACCTATTCGCCCAGCTGCTCTCCGCCGCGCCCCAGGTCACGCTGTCGTGGCAGCGCATCAATGCCGAAGGCAAGGAAGCATCGCCCTCGCCCTTCCTGCTGCGCATGTGGCTGGAATTCGGCGACGAAGGCTCGATCGAGGCGGTGCCGCGCCTGCGCGATGAACTCTATGCTTGGTCGCCGTCGAGCGAAGACAGCACCCCACGGCCCCTGTGCGGCAGCGAAGCGCTGACCTGGACCGCGCTGCGCCGTGACCGCGAGTCGTGGCGCGCCCTTCTGCAGGTGGTGCTCCAGGAAGCACATGATCTTGAAGAGAGTGCTGCTGCTGAACTCGCCGACGCGCGCCTGCGGGTGCTCGAGGAATACGAGCCCGACCGCCGCCAACCGAGCGGGCGGGCGATCGCGCTGCAGCCGGGGCCCTACCTGGGCTGGCTGGGCAGTGATCCGGCGGCGGCGTCCAGGTTCTACGTGACGCGCCTCGAGGGCGTGGCGCGGTGTCCTTGGCAGGCCTTCCTGTCGCGCGGGCTCGGTCTTGAGCGCGGTCTCGATCCGCTGGCGGAACTGCCCGCGGTCGATCATCTGCTGCTCGGCAACACCGTGCATGCGGCGCTCGAAGCCCTGGTGCGTGCCGCGCTGCAACGGGGCCGCCGCTCTCGTCCGTTGGACTCGGTGGTGGCCGAGGCGGTAGCCGAAGCAACAGTGCGCATGGCCCGCGAAAACGACCTGCACCTGTCCGGCCTGGTCGATTCTCTGCAGCTGCGGGCGCTGCCCTTGGTGCAACGCGCGGTCGAATTCGAATGGGCGGATGGCGGTCCATTGGCCGCCACGGCGTGCGAAGCCGACGGCCAGGTCACCGTGCACATGGCCGATGGTGGTCGCCGCACTCTGCACTTCCGCGCCGACCGCGTCGATGACGGCGACGATGGTCCGGTGCTGACCGACTACAAGACCGGCAAACCGTTGAGCAGCGCCGTTTGGCAGAGGACCCGCGACCGGGACCTGTTGAAGAAGGTGATGCAGGGGAGTGCCTTGCAGGCCGCCGCCTACGCCGCATCGGCTGAGGGCGCCAGCGGTCGATACCTGTACCTCAAACAGCCGGACGACCGCGGCCTCGAGTTTGCCGAATTCCGCGTGCCGCCCGAGGCCGAAGAGATCTTGCGCCAATTCCACCTGACCGCTGGAGTGCTGCTCGAAGCGGTCGAGGCGGGGGTGGCGGTCCCCAGGCTGGAGCAGCTGGACGGTACCGAGGGCAAGGCCTGCGCCCATTGTGATTTCTCTGAAGCCTGCCTGCGTCACGACTCCGGAGCGCGCCAGCGCCTGCGCGAAGTCATGACTGCTGACCTCGAACCCGCGCACAGCCTGTGGCACCTGGAGCAGCGCAAACCGTGACCGCGACCCTGCTGCACGACGAAGGCGCGCGTCGGCTCGGGCGCAGCTCCTTCGACCGCCCGTTGGTGCTCGAGGCCGGCGCCGGCACCGGCAAGACCGCGGTGCTGGTCGCCCGCATCGTGCACTGGTGCCTGGGGCCCGGCTGGAATCGCCACGCCGAGCTGGAAGACGGCGAAGCCATCGCCGCGCGCGTGTGCGAACGCGTGGTCGCGATCACCTTCACCGACGCGGCCGCGGTCGAAATGCAGTCACGGGTGGCGCGCGCTCTGACCGATCTGCACCGCGGCAAGGAGCCGCTCGGCCTGGGCACCGACGACCTCGAGGTCAGCGGCGTCGAGCTCGAGCGACGCACGCGCCTGCTCCTGACCACTATCGACCGACTGCGCATCAGCACCATTCACAGCTTCTGCGCATCGATCCTGCGCGAAAACGCCCTGGTCCTCGGCCTGCACCCGCGCTTCGAAATCGATCGCGACAGGGTCATGCTCGAAGCGCTTGTCTTCGACCATTTCGGGCGTCAGCTGCCGGCCTTGTACGGAGTAGACGCCGACCAAGACGCGGTCGCCCTCGCCGCTCTCGGTTACGGACCTCCAGAAATCGCCCGCGTGCTGCAGCGCGCCGCCGCCAGCCCACGGCGTGCCGCGCTGCTGCCGTCAGAGCCATACCCGCAAGCCGAGGTCGCGGCGTTCTGCACCGGCTTCCGCGCCGAAGTAGAGCGCGTCCGCACCACGCTGGTCGCTGCCATCGAGTGCCATGGTGCGATCCGCAATAACAACAACAAGGTGATGTTCGATCTCTGCGCCGGCCTGGCGCAACTTGAAGAGGCGCTGAACGGTGCGCCCGATCTGGAGACCTTGTGTCCGCTATTCCAGCAAGGCGGCGTCGCGCATGGCTGGCGCTCGAGCGGATCGCGCCTCGCCAAATGGGCCGGATCGGTCTACACCGGCACCGAAGCGGACATCCTGGGCGAAGAAGGGTGCACCGCTCTGACCGCATCCTGCGTAGCGCTGATGCCCATGATCCGGGCCGCCGCAGCCGCCGATCCGGCAACCCTGCCCGCGGTCTGCCGCCTGGTGAACAAGATCCTGCCGGGGGTGCTGCAGGAAATGCGCCGCCAGGGACTGATGACCTTCGACGCTCTGCTCGAGGAAGCGCGCGCGCTGGTCGAAGAACATCCACAGATCAGCAAGCGGCTGCGCGGCGGCATGGACCAGCTGCTGGTCGACGAATTTCAGGACACCGACCCCAATCAGTGCGCTCTGCTTCAGCAGCTCGCCAGCGGCGACAACGCCCCCGGCCTGTTCCTGGTCGGCGACCCCAAGCAGTCGATCTATGGCTGGCGCCGCGCCGATCTGCGCGCCTATCACGACTTCGTGCAGTCCCTGATCGACCGTGGCGGCGAGCGTCACCACCTCGACGTCAACTTCCGTTCGGTTCCCGCGATCCTGACAGAAGTCGAGAGCGTGATCGCACCGGTCATGCATGAGAGCCCCGGCATGCAGCCGGCCTTCCAGGCTCTGCATGCGGCGCCCCACAACGCCGACGCCAGCGGATACCAGCACGCCGGACGCGAGGCGGTCGAGTACTGGATCTCCTGGCAGCGCGGCGATCCCACCGCGCCGGTCAAGACCGGCGCGGAAACGCGCGCCGACCGCGCGCGCGAGATCGAAGCGGCGGCAGTCGCCGAAGACCTGGCCGACCTGCACGCGCGCGGCGCGCTTGAGTGGCACGACGCCGCCATCCTGATGCGCACCACCGGCGCCCAGGAGATGTACCTGCGTGCACTGCGGGCCGCCGGGGTGCCCTATCAGGTCGAGGGCAATCGCAGTTACTACCGCCGGCGCGAAGTCATCGATGCCGCCTGCCTGGTGCGCACCGTGGTCGATCCCAATGACCACCTGGCGCTGGTCGCCTTCCTGCGCTCGCCGGTGGTCGGCGTGCCCGACGCGGCGTGGCTGCCACTGTGGCGCGGCCACCTGCCCGGGCTGATGACCAAGCTGCAGGGGCCGCGCGACCACGAAATCCTTGAGCAGATCGCCCGCCTCGCTGAGCAGGTAGTCGAGGAACTGAGCAGCGCTGACGGTGTTCCCGGACTGGAGCGCATCGCTGGCTGGCAGCACTCTTTCGTCCACGCTGTGCGCGTGGTCGCCGAACTCAGGCAGTCCTTCCGCGTCGACCCGGCCGACCGTTTCGTGCGCCGCCTGCGTCAGGGTCTGCTCAGCGAAGCGACCGAAGCCGCGCGCTTTCCCGGCCCGCACCGCCTCGCCAATCTCGAAGGGTTTTTCCGCGTGCTGCTGCAGTCCCTCGGCAGCGCCGACGGCGGCCCGCAAGCGGTGCTGCGCGCCTTGCGCAGGGCGGTACAGGAACAAGAAGACAAACCGGACGAAGCACCGGGAGAAGAGAGCGTCGACGCGGTGCGGGTGATGAGCGTGCACAAGGCCAAGGGCCTCGACTTCGCCCACGTCTACCTGGTCGGCACCCACTCCGGTGGACGCTCCTCGGGCTTACCGGAGATCGATTTCGAGGAGAGCGACCACGGTCTTGAGTGCTGCATATTGGGTGCGGCCACGCTTGGCTATGGCATGGTCCTGGACTACCGCCGCCAGGTTGCCGAGTGCGAGCAGGTGCGTTTGCTCTACGTGGCCCTGACTCGGCCGCAACAGCGCCTGGTGATCACTGGCAAGCAGGCGACCTCCCCCGGACCGCCGACGGCCGCGGCCGGCAATCTCGCCGGTCTGATGCAGCACCGTCTGCCCGCGGCGTTGTTGAGCTGGTTCCATGAGCACCCCGACGAGGCGGTGGCCGAGCGCGACGAAAACGGGGTGCTGTGGCGCATTCCGCTGCCCGCCGCGGATCAAGAAGGCCGCACCGATCGCAGTCACCCGCGCCTTGACCTGGCAAGATTGCAGCACGGGATGTCGGTCCTCGCTGGCGCGCGCGTGCGCGCCGCCGAACGCCAGCAACGGCGCTTCAAGGCGGTGGCGAGCGCCGCCGCGGCGCACTCCGCCGCTCCTCAGCCGTCGGCCGCCGACCACTCCGAAACCCACGAGGCGGCACGCGAACGCCGTCACCACACCGCCGCCGACCCCGAATTGGAATGGCGACTGCATCGAGGTGATCGCGAGATGTCCCTGGCGGTTGGCAGCCTGGTGCACCTGGCCCTGGAGCGGATCGATCTGGACCTCGACCTGGTCAACGCTTTGCAACAGGCCCACGCGCGGCTGCCCCAATGGGGGGGGGCGCTGCTCAGCGCCAGCGGACTTGCGGCGCCGCGCAGCGAACGAGCGATCGAAGCCGCGCGCCGCCTGCTGGCGCGGATAGACGCCAACGGCATCTTGCCCGAACTCTTCGAACGCCGTCAGCAGGTGCTCGGCCGCGAGGTCCCGATGCTGCTGCCGGGCGGGGCCGTCAGCGGACCCAGCGGAGTCGTCATCGGCACCCTCGACCTGCTCTATCGCGACCCGGCCTCGGGCCAGTTGGTGGTCGCCGACTACAAGACCGACCAGGTCGAGGATCAAGCCGACATCCAACGGCTGTGCGCGCATTACGAAGCGCAGGGGCGCCTCTATCTCGAGGCGGTCGCGCGCGCATTTCCTGATGAAGAGCCGCCGCGCTTCGAGTTGTGGTTCCTGGCCGCAGGCCAGATCACCCCTCTGCGCATCTAGCCGCCCCTCGGCCGCCCCTTGGCCGCCAGTTGGCCGCCAGTTGCGCACCTGGCCTTGGCGCACGTGGTGGTCTGCTAGTGGCGCAGGTGGCCTTCGTGTTCGTGGCGGTCTTCCAGGCCGTCGTCCTCGCCATGAATCTTGCGGATCAGCGCTTCGGCCAGTTCGAAGCCCGGCTGCAGATCCAACGCCTCGTGCGCCAGTTTCTCCGCTTCCTCGGGCTCCAACATCTCGTTCAAGACTTCGCCATAAGCCCACAGCAGCTGAGGGGAACGCCATCCACACTCGTCGACCAGGACTTCGAGGAACTGCAGGTTCCATTCAACTTCGCGTTGCTGCACCAGCAGCCAGGCGAAACTCTCGCAGGTGCGCCGTAACAGGTCGGAGCTGCGGTTGGCACGCGCCAGCCGCGCCAGCTCATCCAGGATTTCGTGCTGGACGTCGACCTTGCGGTCCAGCGGAATCTGCTGCAGGTCCTTCAAGGACCACGTCTGGCTGGCCATGTAGTCGCTCAGGATCGCGGCGATGCCGAGCTGATTCTCAGAGTTCGCTGTGGCCGGATCCAGTCCGCTGAGCACGCCAGCCGCGCGTCTCCATGGCAGCAGCTCTTCGGTGGGGAAGGGGGGGGTAGAGCTCAAGGCCAGGGAAAGATGCGGCAGCGGACCGGCGAGCAGCATGGCAAAGCTGTCGGAGCGATCGCGATCGGCAACCACCTCGAACAAGGTCAGATCGGTAGGCGGGTGGATCGGGTGCGTGGTGTCGTTGAGCGCCGCGAGTACGCCGATGCGCGCTGCCGCTGGCTGCGCTTGTGGCGACAACGGCAACCCTTTGCGCGCCAGTACCAGCACCGTCGGTGCTTGCAGGCCGTGGGGCATGACCATGATCTTGGCTGGGTTGCCGGTCGCCGCGCTCAGGGTATCGGCGATCGGGCGGATCAGTCCGGGTACCAGTCGCATGGGATCGAGGGCCACGGCAATCACCCCGCCGCTGGCCAGCCGCTGCACCGCATGACGCAATTGAGCCGGCAGGAAGTTGCTGCGGCGTCGCTCCCACACCGCGTCCTCGCGCAGCAGGACGTAATCGAAGCCGTCGTCCGCTTCGGCCACGGTGGCAGAAAGCCCATCGAGTGCCAGGCCAGCCCAATCCGGATGGAACCGCCAGGCGAGGTTGGCGAGTTCGGGTGGATCCACCGCCCAGTGCACCTGGCGAACACCGGCCTGGCGCAGAGCGCGCAGCGTGCCGGCGTGCGGGGTCCCGGCGACCAGCGCACGTTTGGGCTGATCGACAAAAAGCAGAGGCAGCAGCGCGTCGGCGCGCCGGTCCATTTCCAATTCTGGACTGACCTGCACCAGGTTGCGCGCGTCGGCGAGCAGGTGACGGCCGAGAAACTCACTGGCGTTGCGTTCGAAAACCCGCTCGACCGATTGCAGCGCGTGGACTTCGGCGCGCCGCCCGCCGGCGTCTTCGACCAGGTGGTAATCGAAATAACCGAAGAAGGGGAAGCCGGTCTGCGGTGTACCCGGAAGACCCTGCCAGGCGAGCGGCACCAGGACGGCGAGACCGGCGACCGTGGCGGCAAGGTTGCGTGGTCTGATCTCAAGCGCGGCAACCACCGCGGTGGCGAGCAGCAGACACACGGCGGCAGCCAGGCGCGAGCCGCCCAGGAGCGGATGCGCGACCAGGCCGAAAACCAGCACAGCCAAGGAAGCGCCGCACAACATGAGGCTGATGGCTTGATTGGCGGGCAGCGCCGATTCGCGCGCGCCAATGGTGGTGCGCAGCACCGCGCCGAGGGCGATCAAGGGCAGGGCGGCGCTGACCGTGGTCAGGATCGGGGTCCAGGCCCAGTGGATTTCGCTCAGCCGTGTCTCTTCACCGAGGATATTCAGCAAGGGCAACCAGCCCATCAGGCTGTTGAAGATTTCGGCTTCGCCCAGACGATCCAGGGTGGTCGCGGCCTTGACCAGGCCGATCGCCGCAACCGCGCACATCAGCGCGGCGTAGAGTGGGCGGTTGCGGCCGACGCCGAATCCGGCGCCCAGGGTGGACCAGCCCAGCACCAGCAGGGCCGACACCGTGACCAGGCGGCGGATGTCCTGCACCACCGAGCCGGAGTCGAAGGTCAGCCAGAAGGGAAGCAGCGCGAATATGGCGTAGCTGGTAGCAGCCGCTCCCAGCAACACGCTCAGGCGGCGGACCGGAGTGACGGCGAGAATGTCAGCAGGATTGCCTTGCGCAGAGGTGGCGGGCGGTCGCGGCATTGGCGGCAGGGCGACGCCGAGCACCATCAGCAGATAGAGCCACGGCCCGGTGCCGATCTGGCACAGCAAGGCGGCGCACAGGGTTGCGGTAAAGATCAGCGGCCACCCACCGCGGACCTGACGGCCCCAGCACCAGGCGAAGCGACGGCCGAGGACCGCGACCGGAAAGACCAGGCCGGCGAGCATTACCATGCCCAGCCACGGCGGGACGTTGTTGAGTACAAACGCACCCCCCCCCACGCAGACCGCCGCTGCCAGGTGCACGCGTCCGCCCACGCTGGGTCGCAGCATGCCGACGCCGACGGCGAGCGCAAGCAGGGTCCAGGCCAGCAGACCGTGGGCGGTACTGCCGCCGAGGGCGAGGGCGGCGCTCGAAGCCGCACCCGCGACCACTACCATCAGGGAGAAGGCGTAGCCGAAGAGTCGGAAGGAGTGGGGGATCAAGGCTTTGCTTCGAGAACCAGCAGGACGTTTTCGGACAACAGCGGGAAGACCTGGTGCTGACTGCGCAGGCACCAGCCGGCGGCCTCAACCTCGGTGCGTATGCGGGCGGGCGGAATGGATTCGCGCACCAGCCGGACCGGCAGGCGCAGGCGGTGGCGCAGGCGTCGGAAGCGGTTTTTCCAGTCCCACCCAGGGTAGTAGGCGACCACGGCGCGCGCCGCCATTTGCCGTAGCCCGCGCAGTGCGGCGATGCGTTGCGCGGGGTCGAGATGCTGCATCAGGCGCAGATTGAGGACTACGACCCCCTCAATCGGAGTGCACGGCGGATGCAGCAGATCGCCGACCACCTCGTGGCCAGCGCCATGTTTGGCGCGCAATTGAGCCAGCATGGTTGCGCTCCGGTCCAGATTCAGAACGCGACAGCCAAGAACGCGCAGCCGGTCGCTGAAGCGTCCGGTGCCGGCGGGCGCATCGATCACCCACGGTGGTGCCGCGCCTCCTCCGGCCTCGATCAGGCAGCGGCGCACCACCGTCCACACGCGTTCGTTGTTGCGGCGGCGGATCGGGCCCCGGTAGCGGCGGTCGTAGGCGTGCGCGACCTCGCTGCTGTGATAGGCAGCGGTCCAGTCGGGCGGAGTTGCGTCCACCGGCATACGGTAGCCTTGTGGCCGCAGTGGCAGTACCCACCACCTCAGCGGTCGCCGACCGCTTGCTCAACTGGTTCGAGCAGCATCGCCGCGACCTGCCGTGGCGACGCCCCGGTGCGCGCAAGGTGGCAGGGAGCCGAAGTGCTTACGCCACCTGGATCTCCGAGATCATGTTGCAGCAGACCCGGGTCGAGGCGGTGATTCCGTATTTTGAGGCGTGGATGCGGAGCTTTCCGGATCTGGGCAGCCTGGCCGAGGCCGCCGAAGAGGATGTCTTGCGTCATTGGGCCGGCCTCGGTTACTACCGGCGCGCGCGGCTGCTCCATGCCGCCGCCAAGCAGGTGTACGCCGAGCACGGCGGCAGGATTCCGACGACCGCGACCGCCTTGCGCGCCCTGCCGGGAATCGGTGAATACACCGCCGCAGCGATTGCCTCCATTGCCTTTGGGGAAGCGGTTCCGGTAGTCGACGGCAACGTCAAACGCGTTGCCGCGCGCTTCCTGGCCCGGGCCCTGCGCCTGGATGAACCCGCTCTGCACCGTTCGGCGCGCGATTGGGTGGCTGGGCTCCACGCTCAACTTGAAGGGGGTGGCGAGGCCGGCGACTCGGACGTGGGGGGGGGCGAGGCCGGCAACTTGAACGAAGCGCTGATGGAGCTGGGCGCCACCGTGTGCACGCCCAAGGATCCGCAGTGCGCGAATTGCCCTCTGCATGGCTCTTGCCGCGCTTTCGCCGCCGGCACTCCTTTGGCCTATCCCGCGGCGCGCCGACCCAAGCAGTGGACCGAGGTGGAATTGTGGTACGGCCTTGGCATCGGCGCCGACGGAGTCTGCCTGGTGCAGCGTCAAGAGGGCTGGAATCCAGGCTTGTGGGAGCCTCCGTCCATGCGCGCCGAGGTTGCCGGCCTGACCTCTGCGCAAGTCGCCTCTAGGTGGTCCCAGCCATCCAAGTGGTTGCAGCCATCCGCGTGGTCCCAGCCACCGTCGACCGAGCTTGATGATGAGGTCGGTGAGACCACCGCCTCGGCGCCAGGACTCGGGGCCGAACTGGGCCTTGTCCGCCACACCATCACCCATCACCGCATCCGCGCGCGTGTGTTCGAGCTGCAGGACTGGCCGACCGCCATGGAGCACGATGCGGCAGGCGTGGCCCTGACCGGACTCGCGCGCAAGATCTTGAGCCAATTCGCCTGACGGCTCTCAGGAGCAGTCGCCGCCTTTTTTCTTCGCCCGTGTCGGTGGCGGGGTTTTGACCTTGGGCACCGGCGGCGGCGCGCTGCCGTCGAGCAACGGGCTTTTGCCGGAACTCATCATGCGTAGCGCGCGTGCCGCGGGGCCGCCGTCCTCGGCTTCCAGAATGTCGCGGTGCCAGGCCTTCGCTCCTCCCGCGAGAGCGCGCGCATCCATTCCGGAGTCGCGCAATACGTCTGCAACTTCGCGCGCACTGCCGTCGTCGCTCGCGTCCACCAGCAGCAGAACGCGGTCAGTGGGCAGATCAGGGCGCTGTCGCAGATCGGTCAATTGCACCGCGGCCATGACCCAGGCCTGTGGGAATTCGACCGCGTCCACGGCGCTTCGAAGATCGATCATCAGGTAGCCATTGTCGCCTTCGACCATCCAGGCGGCCAAGGTCTGCGGCGTGATGGCCGTGGACGAGAGCGAAGCGTCGGCGGGGTCAGGGCCCATCGGACGCGCATCGCCGGGACCGGCGAACTGCACCGCGGCGACCAGGACTGCTCCGGCGACTGCCGAACCGCTGCCAGCCCATCTGCGCAGCGGCCTTAGATTTGCCTGCCGCTGGCGTTCCAGCCAGCCGACCAGGGCGAAAGCGCCGAGCGCCATCGCCACCACCATCAGCACGACGATCCCGGTCGGGATGCCCATCCAGTCGGACAAGCTGACGCGGCCCATTTCCCCCCAATCGCGCAAGCCGACGAAGGTCGTGAAGAATTCCTCGAATACGCCGATGCCGAGCAGGATGCCGAGCATGACGAAGGCGGCGTCGATCTTGCCGCTGACCAGGCCGACCATCGAAGTTCCGGGGCAATAGCCAGCAGTGACGAAGCCGATGCCGAGCAATAGTCCGCCGACCACCTGGCCGCCCAGATAGGTCGGGCGGAAGGCGATCTGATCCATCATCACCCAGCCCATTCCCTGAGCTGCGTAGAGCCCGATCATGGCGGTGACGATGGCGGTGAACATCACCTTCAGCACGCGCCAGTCCCTGGCATAGAAGATCCCTGACAAGACCTTGCTGCTGCCGAAACCACCGCGTTCGAGCATGAAGCCGAAGCCGACGCCGATCAGCAAGGAGATCAGCAGGGTGGCGTCGAGGCCGATGGCGTGAAAAGCGTTGAGAGGGAAGTTCATTGCCACTGCTTGCGTACGAACCACGCGAATCCGAACCCGCCGGCGAAGACCGCGAACATGAACGCCCAGCTGCCCAGCGAGAGCATCGCTCCGCCGGTGAGGGCCTGGCCGCTGGTGCAGCCGCGGGCGATGCGCGCGGCCAATCCCATCATCAAGCCGCCTGCGATCGCCATGAACAGGCGTCGCCGCCGGCTGGTGGTCGGGCCGCGTTCGACTACGCCCCGACGGGCGACGCGGCCGCTGCTGAAGGCGCTGAAGAAGCCCCCAATCGCCACTCCGATCAGGACGAAGACCAGTTCATCCTTCATGAAGAAGGACTCGCCAGCCATGATCGAGGGTGCGTTGGCCAGGCCCTGGACGTGGTCCGGCGCGACGCTGTTGACCGCCAGCAGGCCGACCTTGGCAAAGCCGCCCGAGGCGCCCAGGCCGTTGCCCAGGAGCAGAATCGAGGCGAGCAGGACCAGGCCGAGGCCGAAGCCGGCGAGATAGGGAGACCAATAAGTTTGGGCGCGCTGTTGCATTGCTTTACACGCTGAGGTGCTGACCGGCCTGGACCAGGACGAAACGCAAGGCCAGGCCACCGACGAGAATCAGAGCAGGCGCCACCGCCGTTGCCGGCCAGCGTTGCCGCCAAGTTTGCATTTCGAGCAGCGCCGGCAGCAAGATGCCGGCAACCACCACCAGCGACCAGAAGGCCGCCGTGTAAGGCCCGCCCATAATCAGGGCGAGCGCTTCACTGCCACTGGCACCGCTGGTGGCAAGGTGCACGCAGTAGAACAAGACCAGCACCGCTTCCGCTGCGAGCAGAACGAGGGTGGCCGCGGCAAAGCTGCGGCGTTCGGTCCGGTTGCGGCTCCAGAAGCCGGCCAGAGCAAGTGCGGAGAGCAGGCCGGTGACCAGGAACAGAGGCAGCAGCACCGGCGAGTTCCACGCCGGCCGCGCCTGTACCGAGGACAGGAGCACGCCGGTGTAGATCACCAGGCCTACGCCGAGGACCAGGTTGGCCCAGGCCAGGCGCTTGAGCGGGATTGGTTCGGAACGCGTGTACGTGGCCAGCGCGGTCAGGCCAGTGCTGATGGAAAGCAGCAGGTAGAGCCACGACCCCCATGACATCGGCGAAGTGACCTGGAAGGTGGTAAAGAAACGGAACAGGTGCAGTTTGTATTCCAGATCCAGGAATAGAGCCCCAAGCGCCATACCGAGGGCCAGCGGCGGCACCAAGGTTGCCCAACGGATCAGGGATGGATAGCGCTGTTGACGGCCACTGAGGACTACCGTCGCGTGCAAGATCGCCATGCCTGCCGCCAGGGCGGCGAGAAACAGATCCACCGGCACCTCCCATCCCCAGGCGTGCAGCGTCGGGTCGACGTGCGGATTCAATCGGGTGGTTGTTATTTCAACCGGTCCTTGGATGAACATCCTCGACTCCTAGTCAACCAGGAAGAACTTGGGATTGGTTCCCGCAGCGGTTTTCTGCTGGCGCCACTTCCTCAGGCGCAGCATCCGCGACACACGGGAAGCCGGGTCATTGAGGTCGCCGACCACGATGGCTGAAGCCGGGCAGACTTCGGCACAGGCGGTGCTGCGTCCTTGTTCGAGTCTGTGCAGACACAAGGTGCACTTGTCGACGAAACCGTCCGGGTGCACGAATCGAGCGTTGTAGGGGCACGAAACCATGCACGCCTTGCAGCCGGTGCAGCGGCTTCGGTCCACTTGCACAGTGCCACTGGCCGAGTCGACGTGACTGGACCCGGTCGGGCAATTGCTGACACAGGGGGCGTCGTCGCAGTGCTGACAACTGTCGGACCAAATGCTCATCTTGAGCTCGGGAAAGGTCCCGCTGACGATCTGGTTGACCCAGCGCCTTGCATGACCGTCGGGCACGTCATTTTCGCTCTTGCAGGCGAGGACGCATGCGCTGCAACCCACACAGCTGCGCGTATCCACCGCCATGCCGTAGCGCACGGAGCCGTCACGCTTCATTTCCGGACTCCTGTTTCTCGAGGCTGACGAAATTGAGGTTCATGCCGGTACCGCCCATCAGCGGGTCGGTCTTGAATCTCGTGGTCACGGCGGTGTCGTCGCCGCCGTTGCGGTAGGCGCGGCGCAGGCGCCGGTCCTGATGGCCGAAGCCGTGCACCATGTAGACGCAGTCGGCGCGGATGCGCTCGGTCGCCTTGACTTTGACCGGTCCGGTGGTGACGTCGTCTTGATTGCGCAGCATCACCCGATCGCCGCTGCGCAGGCCGAGGTCTGCTGCTGCGCGGCGATTGACCCAGACTTCGTTTTCCGGGAACTGCTCAAGCAACATCGCGTTGTTGGTGGTGCGGCCGAAGGTGTGCACCGGCGCGCGGCCGGTCAGCAGGCGGAACTGCCCGGGACCGGGTTGTTCGGGTCGCCGGTAGACCGGGACCGGGTCGAAGCCCTGGTCGGCGAGTTGCTGCGACCAGAACTCGATCTTGCCGCTCGGCGTGGCGAACTGGTAAAGGGCGTCCTTGGGCTGGTAAAGCGGGTCTGCGTCCACGCGCAACACGCCGCGCTGTTTCAGGCTCTGGTACTGCTCAAGGCTGAAACCGCTGGCGAGCAGACGCGCCTGGTGCAGATCGGTCGGATGCTCCCACGGGAAGTGCGACTCGAGGCCGAGCCGGCGCGCGAGTTCCTTGGCCATCCACCAGCCGGGCTTGGACTCTCCCAAGGGCTCGATCACCGGCTGGCGCAGCGCCACGTAGGGCTCGCGGTACCAAGGCGCGATCAGATCGTCGTGGCGCTCGAGGTAGGTGCATTCCGGTAGCACCACGTCGGCCCAGCCAGTGATCTCGGCCGGCAGGATGTCGATGGCGACAAGGAAGTCGAGCTTCTGGATGGCCGCCCGCGTACGCCGCGGATCGGGCAGCACCATCGGCAGGTTGGAGCTGTAGACCATCCACGCCTTCAACGGGTAGGGCTTGCCAGTGAGGGTGGCCTCGCGCAAACCGCTGGCCAGGGTGCTGCCGGCGAAGGGGAACTGACCCGCCTCGCGATCAGCTGGTGCTCGGTGTGCTGGCGCCGGCGGCTGCTGCGGATGACCCTTCAGGCCGGCACTCGACGACAGATAGAAGCCACCAGGTTGCCCCCAATTGCCGAGCAGTGCGTTGACCAGTGCCACCGCCCGGCTGCGCTGTGCGTCATCGCCGTACCAGGTGGTCTTGCGCCCGGGGTGGATCACCGCGTGCGGTGCCGCCTGAGCGAGCTCGCGCGCGGTATCGACCAGCACCTGCGGCTTGATCCCGGTTTCCAGGTAGACAGCATCCGGCGTGTATCGCGCCACCTCGGCAGCAAACTGGTCGAAGCCCACCGAGTTGCTGGCGACGTATTCGCGGTCGTACCAGTCGTTCTGGATGATGACGTTGGCCCAGCCCAGCAGCAGGGCGATGTCGGTCCCTGGGCGCACTGGCAGCCAGTAATCTGCCTTGCCAGCGGCGACCGAGTAGCGTGGATCAGCGACAATCAGGCGCATGCCGCGGCGCAATCCGTCGGTGAAATCCTGCACCGCGGTGTTGTGCATGTTTTCGCCGAGGTGCGTGCCGATCAGTGCCATCGCCCGCGCGTTGGCCATGTCCACCACTTCTGGCGAGCCGACGCTTTCGCCGTAGGTCAGCTCGAAACCGACGTCGCGCGGTCCCCGGCACTGGGCGTAGGAAGGCGCCGCGATGTTGGCTGATCCCAGTCCCTTGACCAGGGTTTTGAAGAAGCTGCCCCCAGCCCCGTGATAGAAGAGCGCGATGGCCTCCGGGCCGTAGTGCGCGGCGACTCCGCGCAGGCCCTCGGCGGTGCGATCGAGCGCCTCCTCCCAGGTTGCGGGGCGCCATTTCTGACCGCCGCGCTCGCCGACGCGGATCATCGGCTGCGACAGACGATCGGGATCGTAGAGGCTGCCGAGCCCGCCCACGCCGCGCGGGCACAGGCGTCCGCGGCTCAGTGGATGGTCCGGGTTGCCGCTCAGTGCCTGAACGCGTCCGTCACGGAGCTGCGCCTTGATCCCGCATTTCCAGAAGCACATTTCACAAACAGTGGCGATGCTGTCGCTGTCGCCTGCGTTCTCAGAGGGCTTTGCCGCCGCCGTGGCGGCCGAGTCAGGCATCCAGTTGAGACCGGAATGGGCTGCCCAGGCCGCGCCCAGGCTGCAGCTGGCGCATGCAGAAAGAAATCGCCGACGGTCGAGGACGGACTCATTCATAGGCCTTTTGGTTGGTGGCAGAACGCCTGCCACATCTGAATAATCCTGCGAAGGAGGCCCAACAGAGGGAAAATCTAGATTTATCAATACATATCGATATTTCATATTATATAATGGCATAAAACAAGGCGCACACAGGACTTATGCGCGCCTTGCCCCAAAGGAACAGGAATCTGCTCAGAAAACCACTCGGAAACCTAGAATCAGGCTGTCGGTCGACATCGTGTTTTCCACGCTCGAACCTGGAACCGCACCTATCGACGGATGCCCCATCGGGCCCTCGATCGAATTTTCGAAGCCATGACGGTAGGCAACGTCCAGGAACCAGTCCTTACCTACGCAGTAGGAAAAACCCATGCTGGCATGGTGCTGGATGATTGCCGGTGCCGGCACGTTGAAGGTCGAATTCAGGTCAGGAATCGGATTATCGTTGTAGGCGTATCCGCAACGCACTGCGAGGCAGTCGCTCACGTCATACTGCGCTCCCAGCGCCAGAACCATGATCGAGTCCCAGCCGAAACCGTTGACTGAACCGTCTGGGTTGAACACCGCGGCGTCGAAGCCATCGGTGTTCTCGTAGTCGATCCAGCGCACGTCGAGACCGAAGAGCCAATTCTCAAAGCCGCGATAGGCAGTGCCGATCGAGGCAATCGCAGGGAAGTCCAAATCCAGCTCGAGTTGGCGGAACGCTCCGTTGGCATCCGTCGAATTGAACTCAAAGGTTTGAAACTGTTGCTGCGTCTTGTAGGAGGCTCCGAAATCCCAGTCGCTGTCCCCACGGAAGTAGACTCCGACCTGGGCTCCATAGCCCCAGGCCTGGTCTGCGTGGGCCGCCGACGGATAGACTTCGTCGCCGTTGCCGAAAACGCCGTCAGGGTCGTTGGGCGCCGCAAAACACCCAGGAGCGACGGCCAGTTGCGCCTGATTGATATTCGGCGCAAAGCCGACCGACCAGTGCGAGTCCAGCTGGTAGGCCAAGGTGGGGGCGATCTGCAGCATCTGGAACTGCGAATAGACTCCGCCGAAGCCGTTGGGGGGTGGTGTCAGCAGCGGATTGGTGCTGCTGGTGGGGTAGTTCACGCCGAATCCGCTGATCCCACACGCACCGATTCCCAAGGTCCACGGCGAGTCTTCTACGTCGTAGACCATGGCGAAACTGGGGATTGCAGAAACGCCTGAATCGCTCGAGGTCTCTCCCGACATCGGCCCAGGAAAGGAAACCGAGGACCCAAGGGTGATGTCCGGCATGAGCAATTCCATGCCGAACTGGATGCTGTTGGAACTCAGCCCGGTAATACTGGCCGAGTTCCACAGAAGAGCCCCGGAAGCATCTACCGGGGCTGCGGTTGCGACGCCGGCCATGGACTGGTTCACGGCGCCTTCTCCATTCAATACGTGTCCGGTCTGCGCGGTCAGGGTGGCGGAGATCAGTCCGGCGCAAACCAGCCCGTACAGTGCGAGCCGAGTGTGGTTCCGAAGCATTTTTTTCTCCATGGGAGGGGCGGAAGCCGTCCCATCCCAACGCGGCTTAAGCTCCTTTGCGGTGGCCGCAAGGATTGCGAAATGAGGAAAAAATGGGAGGGAAAGCGCCTCGCGGCAAAAAAGGGTATAAGCTCGTGTATATGCAAATATATGAATAACCTATAATGTCTGAGGATTTGGGTAAATCCCCCTTTTTCCAACCCTCTTCCCTTGGTAATTGGGCCCTGGCCTTTTTTGGGCGGATTGCCGAAGCGGCCTATAATTTGCGGCTTGCCTCATTTCACCCTGCTTTTACTGAGCTGGATCGCTCAGGATGCGCCCGCGGACCAGGCGGTTCCGCAGCTGGCCGTGCCAACGCTGGATCAAGCAGTGGAAATCGACGGGCGTCTGGATGATCCGGTGTGGCAGCAGGCTGCGCTGGTCGACGGCTTCCGCGAGGTCGAACCCTTTGAGGGCCGCCCGGCGGAACATCGCACCGAAGTGCTGATGTGGAAATCCGAGACGCATCTGTACGTAGGATTCCGGTTTTTTGAGCCCGAACCTGAACAGATGGTCAGGCAGAACATGGTGCGCGATGCGCGCCTGATGGAGGACGACCGCATTCAATTCGTCCTCGACACCTTTCATGACGGCAAGACCGCATATTTCTTCCAGCTCTCCGCCGCTGGATCTCGCGGCGACGCCCTCATCGGTGACAATGGATCGAGCTTCAACAAGCGTTGGGACGGTTTCTGGGAAGGGCGCACCTGGATCGGTCCGGATCGTTGGAGCGGCGAGATCGCGATCCCCTTCCGCACCATGGCGGTGGGCAAGGACGGCCGCTGGCGCGCCAACTTCGAGCGTTATCGCGGCTCCAGCCGCACGCGCTACCGCTGGGCTTCTCCGCAGAGGGAATATCGCACCTTCAACGTCAGCGTTGGTGGCGAGCTGACCGGCTTTGATGACGTCGACCAGGGCCTCGGTTTGACCTTCGCACCCTACGCCAAGGCCAAACGACTCAGCCAACACGGCGGCAGCCGTGAGTGGGACACCGGCTTCGGCGGCGAGATCGATTGGCGGATGACTCCCCAGCTCAAGCTCTCGGTTACGCGCAATACCGATTTCGCAGAAACCGAAGTCGACGACCGCCAGGTCAACCTCACCCAGTACAGCTTGTTCTTCCCCGAGAAGCGAGATTTCTTCCTCGAGGACGCCAACCTATTCGATTTCGGCCCGCGCGGTTTCCGCGGCCGTGGCGGCAACGCGGTCATCCCTTTCTTCAGCCGCCGCATCGGCCTGGTCGACGGCGAAGAGGTGTCGGTCGACAGCGGCGTGCGCCTGTCCGGGCGCGCCGGTCCATGGGATCTCGGTCTGCTCGCCGTCGACACACCTGACACCCGCTTGGAGGACGGTTCCACCGTGCCCGCTAGCCAGATGTTCGTGCTGCGGCCTAAGTACAACCTCAGCGACCGCGTCGCCATTGGCGGTCTGCTCACTCACGGCGACCCCGACAGCGACCGCACCAACCTGGTCACCGGTCTCGACCTCACCTACACCACGCCGGACCTGTTCGACGGCCTGTTCAACATGACCACCTATGCGGTGCGTAGCGAGGACGAGGCCAGCGCCGAGATCGGCGGCGTGGTCGGAACCCGTGCCAATCTCACCACCAGCAATTGGGAAATCACCGGCGAGGCGCTTGTGGCGCAAAATGAATTCAATCCCGGTCTGGGTTTCGTGCAGCGGCCGGGGCAGTCCAACCTCGGGCTCAACCTGCAATGGAGCCCGCGCCCTGCCGACCAGTCGAGTTCGGTGCGCAAGTACGAATTCCGCCTCAACCCCTTCGTCTGGTACCAGAGTGGCAGGATCATGTCGCAAAACCTGCGCATGACCCTATTCGGCATCGAGTGGCACAACGGCTACGAGTTCCAGGTCGATGCCAACCTCCAGGGCGACCGCGTCGACGACGTCTTCGACCCAGGCGGAGTCCTGGTCGACCAGGGCTTCTACCACTGGGCCAACGCGCGCATCAATCTGCAGTCGCCCGAGGGCGACGACCTGTCCTGGGAGGCTTCCCTCGGCAGCGGCGGCTGGTACGACGGCGGTCGCACCGACTATTCCTTCGAGTTGAACTGGCGCCCTGGCCCGTGGCTTAGCCTGTCGCTGGATTACAGCGAGAACCTGATCGACCTCGAGCGCGGTGACTTTGCCAATCGCATTGTCGCGCTGGGCGGCGACTTTTTCTATTCGCCCCAGGTGAGCTGGCAGAACCTGATCCAGTTCGACAACGATTCCGACGAACTCGGCTGGCAGAGCCGGTTGCGCTGGATCCACCAGGACGGGCAGGAGCTCTTCCTGGTCTTCAACGCCGGTTGGGAAGAGCGCTTCGATGGAGCGATCGTTCCCCAAGAGAAGGACCTCGCTCTTAAAGTGGTGTACTCGATCCGCTTCTGACCTTGCACCGTCGAGTCCTGCCCGCGCTGCTGGCGGCATTGATCTGTGCCGCGTTGTCGTGGGCGGTGCGCGAAGCCGCGGCGCAGCGTTTCGCCGGTGCACCCGGAACCGCACACGCCGGAAGCTGGTTCAGCGCCGAGCCCGACGGCCTCTATCACCTGCGCCGGGTCGAGCGCACCTTCCAAGAAGGCTGGCCGGTTGCCGCGCGCGACGCCCACCTCAACGCTCCGCATGGCGCCGCCATTCCGTGGCCGCCTTATTACGACACGGTGCTGGCCCTGCTCAGTTCGGCGGGTGCTCCCAGCGAGGAAGCCGCACGCCGCGCCTATCTGGAGCGCTTCCTGGCCACCTTGCCGATGCTTTTCGGCATCCTCACCAGTGCGCTGGCGGCGCTGCTCGCCTACTTCCTGACCCGGCGGCACCGATTCGCCGCCGCGCTGGCCGCCGGCGCCGGCCACGCCGCCAGTTTTGCCGCGGCGCAATACGCAGCTCCCGGCAGCGCCGATCATCACGCCTGGGTCAGTCTCGTCACCCTGAGCCTGTTCGGCGTGTTGTCACTGGGTCTGCGCCACGGCGCGATGTGGCGTGCGCGCCCGGCGAGGATCACGGGCATTCTCGGCGGCGCTCTGGCCGGGGTCCTGATCGGGTCGTGGGTCGCAGGACTGGTGGCCCTGGTGCTGATCCAGCTCGTCTTCGGCTGGTTATTGCTGTGGCAGCGGAAGACCCCGCGCCCGGCGCTGGCCCAACTCGGCGTGACCTTCCATCTGACCGCCGCTGTGGTCTTGCTCCCCGCAGTGTGGGCCAGCCCCTGGCGGCTCGAGCATCCGTGGATGGTGGTCAACCTGTCCTGGTTCCACCTGCTGGAACTCGGCCTCGGCGCGCTGGTCTTTGTGCCGCTCCGCCGCGATCCAAGCGGCGGGCGCTGGCACCCGCTGCTGCTGCCGGGCCTGATTCTGGCCCTTGGGGGGGGGCTGGTCGCCGCGGGCATCGGACCGGGAGCTGGCATCCGCGCCAGCTTCGAATGGGTCTCGCGCGCGGACTCCTTCATGTCCGGCATCGCCGAATCGGAACCGCTCTGGGGTGGCGATACCACCGGCAGCGGCGGAGCTTTGCGCTGGCTGGGGTATGGACTGCTGCTCGCTCCTCTGGCGTGGGCCTGGATCGTGGTGCAGGCCTTTTGGAAAGGGCGCAGCCAGCACCTGATCTGGGCGATCGCCCTGCCGGTCGTAGTGATGCAAGCCCTCGGTCAACGGCGCTTCGCCGAGGCCGCGGCGGCTCCGCTGGCGCTGGTGATCGCGCTTTTCCTGGCCGAGAGCGTGCTGCCGCGCCTGCTGGCGAAGCTGCGCCTCGCTCCCGCCGAAGCGAAGCAGGCGCGCAGCCAATCTGCCAGCGGGAACGGCTCCTCGACCCCGCGGACCCTCGGCTCGGTGTTCGCCGCGGTCCTGGCTCTGGTCATCGGCGCCGGCCTGCACGGCGGCCAGGCACTCGGCGGCCTCGCCGCTTGGGGCGATCGGCCGAACAGCCGCGCCGACAACTATCAGGCCGGCTTGCGCCAGTGCGTGGAGTGGTTGCAGCATCAACCTCAGCATGCACCGCTGGTGCTGGCTCCGTGGGATATGGGTCATCTGCTCGAGTGGGGCGCGGGCGCCCGCACCCTGGCGACCAATTTCGGCAGTTACGTGGGTGAGCAGTCTTTCCTCGCCCCGGCGCGCTTCTTCCTTCACCCGCTGACTCCCGACGGCGGCGCGGCGCAAGCCGAAGCGATGCTGGCAGCCCACCAGGTGGATTACGTCCTGCGTCCGGCGCGCCTGACCATGAGCATCGACGACATGGTGCGGCGCGTACTTCCGCAAGGAGACAATCCCTTCGTCGAAAAGCGGCCAGCGGCCAAGGGTGGGCGCAGCATCAGTCGTCTGACCCCGGCCTGGTTCGCGACCGCGGGCGCGGCCCTGGCACTCCCGCATCCGTCTGACGCCGGCAGCGGAGTCGGCGCCTACGCCTTTGAGGGGGGGGTCTATCCACTGCCCTTCCTGCGCCTGGTCTTCCTCTCGCCGCTCGCCGACGCGGACCCGCGCCACGGCATCGATCCGCAACCGTCCGCCATGGTGTGGCAACGCGTTGCCGGCGCCCGGCTCAGCCGTGACGCGCGCAGCGGCGACAGCCTCGAAGTGGTGGTGCCGGTGCAGCTCACCTGGGAGGGCAGAGAGGTCTTCCGCTTCGAGTACGGCAACACCGTGGTCGCTGCCGCGGACGGTCCGCTGCTAGTGCGTGTGCCCTATGCCACGGGCAGCCAGGGTGCGGCCACCGCGCGGCCGGCGAGCTGGCGCCATCTGCGCGCGGGCGAGGTGCTTGCCAGCGCCCAGATCATGATTGCAGAAGCCGCGGTGATCGCTGGCGAGGTCATTTCGCTCAACCCAACGCAGTGACCTCGCGTCAATCGGCGCACACTTACCAGGCGAGGACCATGGGCAGCAGACGGAAGGTGTAGACCAGCACCACGGCGCCGAGGAAACTGGCCAGCGTGCCAAGCAGGTAGTACTCGCTGAAGCGCCGTTGATCCAGTTCGCGGAAGCGCACGATCGACTTGGCGGTGATCACCAGACCGGCTGCGCCCCACTGCCCCTCGAGCATGAGCAGAAAGAGCAGGGTGCGTTCGAGTACGCCGATCATCCAGCCCATGCGCAACTGCTCTTCACTCGCGCTGGCGCCGCCTTCGTGCGGATTCCAACGGCGCAAGAATTCGGCGACCAGGAAGCCCACCCCGCGCGTGTTGAATGCCAGGCAAGCGATCAGCAGGCCGGCGCTGCCGCGCAGGTTCAAATCCCCGGGATGCATCCTGAAGTCTTCGCTGAAGAAGGTGGCGAGCACCGCCAGGCTGGCCCAATGGGCGGCCTGATCGAGTGCGAACCAGCCCAGCGGTGCCGGACGCCAGTCTTCGAGCATCAGCTTCAGGGCGTCAATGACCGCGTGGGCAAGCGCGGCGAACAGCGCGAGTAGCACTCCCAAGGAACCGAACATCGGCGCCAATAGCAGGGCGTGCCCCAGGAAGACCTGCAGCACGTGGCCGAGCAGTGCGCGCCGCCTGGTAGAGCGCTGCAGCTTGGCCGCCACCATGGCGTTGCTCTGCAGGACGAAGTCGGCGAGCATGTGTCCGCCGAGCAGGACGAAGAATAGGGCGTATTCAGGATTCACGAGCTTGTCGGATCTTCCAGGCGAGAACCGCCGTTGCGGCGATCATGCCGCTCTGGAAGGAACGATAGCTCGCCGCCTGCAGGGCCTTGGTGATATTCGGCGCGGTGACCCCGCGCTCCGCCGCCACCTCGGTACGTGGTACGTCGTGCTGCAGTTTCGCTGCAGGAGTCTGCAGGTGCGCGGCTGGAGTTTGCAGGCGCAGGTCCTTCGAGGTGCGCAGAACGGTATCCGCCTGGGTCGAAGTCCAGCCGGTGATCAGCGCGCCCAGGGGATTGAAGACTCCGGCGACCACCTGGTTTGCGTCTGGCCAACCGGGGTCGCCGCCGCCTGCGGGCGGGAATCCGCGCGTGGCGAGGAACAATCCATCTTTCTTGGCCTCGGCCAGGGCCCGTTGGGCGCGATGAAAACACGGGCCGTCCAGCGTGCCGATGCGCTCGATCATGCCCAACGGCCGGCTGGGGTCCAGGGTGCTGAGTGAGCCGATCCCCATGCCAAAGGTGAAGCGCACCCTGTGGGTGGGAAACTGCGCCGCCCCGGCGGCCAGCCCGAGGATCAGGCGCATCACGATTTCGGCGGATTGGCGCAGCGGAGCTGCATCCGAATTGCCCGCACTTGGAAGAAGAAACAAGGCCTGGACCTCGTCCCCGCCGACCAATTCCGGCCCCGCCCTAAGGCCCCCGCGGTGGGCCAACAGGTGTGCCTGGCCCTGGACCAGCTTGGTCATGTTCTCCTGGACCAGTTTGGTTATGTGGCCCTGCAGGGAACGGCGGGCCTCGGGCTCCAACTCGCGGGAGCCGTCCAGGTCAGCGGTCAGAGCCAGGAAGGTCGGAGGTTTCATTGCCCTAATAAGGGAAATATACATTTAAAAAGCCAAAAAAGACTAAAAACATGAAAAATAACCGAAAAAAGGCAATAGATCCTCGAGGGCAAAAGGCGCAGGGCTAGAATCCTGCCCCCCGGAGCTCCGGGGCCGCAATCCATGCACAACGCTAGCGAAATCCAACGAGCCGCCGTTCTTGGAGCAGGAACCATGGGAGCTGGAATTGCCCAGGTCCTGGCCCAGGCCGACTGCCAGGTCGTGCTTTTCGACGTCCAGGAGCGGGCTACCGCCGCTGGCCTGGAGCGGATCGGGGCAATGCTTGCCAAGGCGGTGGCCAAGGGCAAGGCCAGTACTGAGGATGCCGACGCAGCACGCGCGCGGATCTGCCCGGGGCAGGACCTGGCGACGGCGTGCGACGGCGTCGATCTGGTGGTCGAGGCGGTGCCGGAAATCCTCGAGCTCAAGTGCAGCCTGCTGGCCCAGGCCGAGGCGGCCGCGCCTGCACATGCGCTGCTGGCCAGCAACACCTCCTCGTTGTCGATCGACGCCCTGGCGGCGTCCCTGAACGACCCCAGCCGCTTCCTCGGCCTACACTTTTTCAATCCGGTGCCGGTGATGAAGCTGCTCGAGATCGTCGTCGGAGCCGCCACCGCCGAGGAAAGGGTGCAGGTGGCCCGCCAGCTGGCCCAGCGCCTGCACAAGGACGGCATCGTGGTGCGCGACACCCCCGGCTTCGCCAGTTCGCGCCTGGGCCTGGCGATCGGGCTCGAAGCCATGCGCATGGTGGAACAGGGGGTGGCCTCGCCTGAGGACATCGACACCGCCATGATCCGTGGCTACGGCTTCCCGATGGGTCCGCTGAAGCTGACCGACCTGGTCGGTCTGGACGTGCGCCTCGGCATCGCCGAATACCTCGCCTCGACGCTGGGACCGCGCTTTGAGCCGCCCTCGCTGCTGCGCGAAATGGTGGCTCAGGGCAAGCTCGGCAAGAAGAGCGGCGAGGGTTTCTATCACTGGGAAACCTGAACCCACCGGCGGGGTTCCTGAGCTAGCATGGACGGCATGTCGATCCAGGATCCAGGGGCGCCGCTCAGCCCGCGCGAGCGCGCGATCCATCTACTTTCCAGGCTCAGCTTCGGCGCCACCGAAGAGAGCGTCGAACAGGTCCTGCAACAGGGAGAATCAGCCTGGCTTGACGCCCAGCTCGAGCCCGCTGTCGAAGGATCACCCGCGCTGATCGCGGCGCTGTCCGAGTTGCCCACCGTCAACATGGATTCGCCGGCGATCTATGAATGGGTCAACGGCGAACCCAGCGAAGAGGAACTCAGCCTGGAAAAACGGCGCGAGCTCAATCGCCGTCGGCGCCTGCCGCGCGAGCACCTGCTCAAGGCGGTGCACCTGCGCTCGGTCCTGAGCACGCGCCAGGTGTTCGAGGTGCTGGCCGACTTCTTCCGCAATCACTTCAACGTCAGCTTCACCAAGGGGGGGGTGTCGGACTATCTAATCACCGACTACGAGAACCAGGTGGTGCGGATGCACCTGCTCGGCACCTTCGCCGACATGCTGCGTGCCTCTGCTTCGCATCCGGCGATGCTCTATTTCCTCGACAACCACCTGTCACGAAGGCCGCCGAGCAAGCAGGAACTTGCCGAGATCGAACGCAACACGCGGCGCAGTACCGGGTCGCGGCAGCGCGGCGCCGAAGCCGCCCTGATCGCCGCGCAGCGCGGCCTCAACGAGAACTACGCGCGCGAGCTGCTTGAACTGCACACCCTCGGCGTAGACAACTACTACAAACAACGCGACGTGATCGCGGTCGCCGAAGCGCTCACCGGCTGGACCTTCAACAGTGGCCGCTACGCCGAATGGGATTTCCGTTTCCGCAGCGACATGCACGTCGAGGGGCCGAAGAAGGTCCTCGGGCACCTGGTGCGCGAAGACCGCGATGGCGGTCTCGAGGAGGGGCACGACATCCTGAAGATGTTGATCGAACACAAGGGCACCGCCGACTTCATCGCCATGAAACTGGTGCGCTACCTGGTTGCCGATCAGCCCCCCCCCGACCTGGTCAAAAGCGTTGCCAAGGTGTTCCGCAAGAGCGAGGGCGACATTCAGGCCCTGTTGCGCGCGATCATCGAGAGCGACGATTTCTGGCTGCGCCGCAACTACCGCACCAAGTTCAAGACGCCGAATGAATTCCTGTGCAGTGCCTTGCGCAGCCTCGGCGCGGAGATCATCGATCCGACCCGCGTATTACGCGTCATGGCCGACATGGGGCAGCCGCTCTACCACTGTGACGACCCCACCGGCTGGTACGACACCGCCGAATCGTGGCTCGACCCCGGTGTGATGGCGCGGCGCTGGCAGTTCGCCGAAGAACTCGCCGCCAACCGCATCGATGGCGTCACCATTCCACCCGACTTCTACCAATCGCTGCCCGCCGAAGTCCCACGGCTGTGGCAGCACCACCTGACCAAGCGTCTGCTGCCCAGCGGCGCCGGCCAGCGCACCCGCAACGCGCTGTCCACCGTGACCGACCAGTACCTGGCCAAGGCCAAGGTCGCCGACGTTCAGGAACTCGGCCCGCCCCTGGTCGGGCTCCTCCTCGGATCCCCGGAATTCCAGCAGCAATGAAACCCGTCACACGTCGTAACTTCCTCCTCCAGGCCGGCGCCCTCGGCGCGTCGATCCCGAGCCTGGCTTCCATCGGCGGTGCGCGCTGGTCGGGCGCCCTCGGCGGCGACGGTTCCGCCCTGGTGTGTATCTACCTGCGCGGTGGCGCCGACTGGCTCAACATGGTGGTGCCGTTCAAGGACAAGAATTACCAAGCGGTGCGCCCGACCCTGGCCCTGGGCGAAGACGACGGCGTGATCGCAATCGATCGCAAGTGGGCGCTGCACCCGGCGCTGACGCCGCTGGCCGAACTCTACAAGCAGAAGAGGTTCGCCCCTGTGGTGTGCGTGGGATCACCGCACACGACGCGCAGCCACTTCGACGCCCAGGATTTCATGGAATTCGGCGCTCCCGGCAACCGCACGGTGCGTTCGGGCTGGCTCAACCGTTACCTCGGCCGCAGTTCGACCGCCGAGAGTTCGGAGTTTCGGGCGATGGCGCTGCAGGAACTGCTGCCGCGCTCTTTGCGCGGTGAGTACCCGGTGCTGGCGGTGCCCAGCGGGCTCGATCGCAAGAAGGGTTCCAGTACTCTTGATCGCTTCGAGGAGTTCTACGGCGACGGCATGCCCGCCGGCGGCGAAATGGAGGGCGAACGCACCGAGGACAATGATCCGGCTGGCATCGTGCGCAGCGGGCGGGTGACGATCGAGACCTTGCGCCGTTACCAAGAGATCGTCACCAAGAGCAAGTCCGAGGTCGAATACCCGAAAAGCCGCTTCGGCGCCGGCATGCAGAACATTGCCAAGGTGCTGAAGGCCGGCGAAGGCATGGAGGTCGCTGGTCTGGATTACACCGGCTGGGATCACCACGCCGGACAGGGCGGCGCCGAAGGGCGCCAGGCCAACATGCTGCGTGACCTTGCCGGCTCGATTGCGAGCTTCGGCAAAGACCTCGGCCCGCGCCTCGATCAGACCTCGATCATTGTCATGACCGAGTTCGGCCGCACCGTGCGCGAGAACGGCAACAATGGCACCGACCACGGCCACGGCAGCGGGGTGTTCGTAATCGGCGGCGGCGTCAAGGGAGGCGAGGTGCACGGCAGCTGGCCGGGCCTGAAAGATGACGACCTCTACGAAGGCCGCGACCTGCAGGTCACCACCGACTTCCGCGACGTCTTCCATTCGGTGCTCGAGTCGACCTTCTCGTTCAAGGTCAAGAAGGGCTTCTTCCCTGACTACGCCTCGCGCAAGGTTTCCGGCCTCTACTGATCAGCCAATAGGCGCCGGCGGTTTCAACCGGTCAGCTGAGCCAGCGTGCTCGCGGCGATCAGCACGCAGCGCTGGCGGCTTGCGCTGGGCACGTGCAGCAGGCCCTCGGCGTCGCCGAGGCGGTCGAGGGCTTCGTCGAAATCCAGATAAGCGGTGAGAATCCAGCCGCGCACCTCGCGCGCGTAGACCGAGGCCAGCATCCAGGCGTCCTCGCGCGAAGCGGCATCGCCCCAGGTCTCGATGGTGATCGCCGACTGCGCACGGAAGCCGTGTTTGCTCAATTCGACCATCGCCGCTCGTGGGGCGGTGTTGGCCGGCCGCGCGCGCACCCTGACGTCGCGGACGTCGCGGTCGAATTCGGCGTCGCCGTAGCTGTGGATGGCGGTCAGCCCGTCGGGAGAGATCGCCCCGGCCAGGCTGCTGCGGCTGATATCCAGCAGCAGACCGCGGAAACGGCTCGGATCGAGGGGGAGATCGGTAAGGAGGGTAGCGACAAGTTCCACCGGCTCTGCGAAGCTATCAGGCTCGCCCGCCGCCACCAACCATGGTTCGCGACCTCGACACTCATCCTCCCGAACGGCTGTACCTTCCTGGACCGGCCGGGCGTCTGCACGCCACGCTGGAGCGCCCGCGCGCGGCACCGCGGGCCGGAGTGCTGCATCTGCATCCGCATCCGCTGCACGGGGGCAGCCGCCAGAACAACGTGGTGCGCTATGGCGCCTTGGGATCGCTGGCCGCCCACTGCACAGCGCTGCGCATCGATTTTCGCGGCGTCGGGCGCAGCGACGGCAGTTACGACGAAGGCACCGGCGAGGTCGATGACGCCGCCGCGGCGCTGGAGTGGCTGGGCGGACAGTTCCCCGGCGTGCCGTTGTTCGTGTGGGGCTTCTCCTTCGGCTCCCGCGTCGGCCTCGACCTTGCCCTGCGCGCGGATGCCGGGCACGGCACTGACGCCGCTGCCGCTGGCACTGCCGCTGCCAGTGAAGCTTCCGCTGCCGCTGCCGAAACCGTTGGCGCTGCCGAGCCGGCCGGCTACCTCGGCGTGGCGTGGCCGACCAATTTCTACGCCTGGCCCGAGACCACACCGTGGCCGCGGCGCAGCGCCTTCCTGGCCGGCAGCGACGACGAGTTCGTTAATCTCGAAGCGATGCAGCGCGCCCGCGACGAGGGCGCCGCGCTGCAAATCGTCGCCGGCGCCACCCATTTCTTCCACCACCGTCTCGACGCGGTCCGCGACTGGACCCGCGCAACCCTGGAATCCTGGCTGTGACCGAATACCCACGAGAACTGGCGCTACGCACCATACTGCTGCCGCGCGATACCAACGCCCAAGGCACCGTTTTTGGCGGTGTGATTCTGTCCCACATCGACCTCGCCGGTGTGGTGCAGGTGCGCAAGCTGAACCCGGCGCGGCGCTTCGTCACCGTGGCGATGGACGAAGTCATCTTCCACGAACCGGTCTTTGTCGGCGACCTGGTTTCCTTTTACACCCAGGTTGTTCATGTCGGCCGCACTTCGGCGAAGGCCCAGGTGTGTGTCTTCGTACAGCGCACCGACGACGCGGATGGTGAAGAGGTGCGCGTCACCGAGGCCGAAGTCACCTACGTCGCGGTCGACGAGAACCGGCGCCCGATCCCGGTGCTGCGGGCCTCGCAGCGCTGAAGCCGAAGTCCGTTCAGCGGTGGAAAACCAGCGCCGTAAGGCTGAGCGCGCGCACCCGCTCGGCGATCTGCTCCAGACGCTCGAGCGGCACCGCCTCGGCCTCGGCCTCGTGGCTCGGCGGCCGGTCAAGGGTGTAGATCTCGACCTGGCGGATCTGGTCCTGGAAGCGTTCGAGGTGGCGCAGCCAGGCTTCGACCTCGACCTCGCTGGCGTTGTGCGCGGTGGGGGTGCGCACGAATAGCGACTGGATGACGAAAGAGTCGAGGTGGGACAGGCCCTCGAGGGTGCGTTCGAGCCCCCCCCGTGAAACGCGGTAGAGCGCCGCAAACCCGTCCGGGGTGCCGGTTTCGAGCTTGATCGCCGCTTCGTCGTAATAAGTCTGGATGGCTTCGAGCACGTCGCCGCTGAGCAGATGCATGCCGTTGGTCAGCAGGCCGATTTTGGTACCTGGTCCGAAGTGCTCATCGCGCGCCATCGCCAGGTGGCGGCTGAGGTGCAGGAATTCAGGATGCAGCGTCGGTTCACCATTGCCGGCCACGGTGATCTGGTCGGGCACGTCCTTGTCGCGGGCCAGCCGCGCGAATTCCTCGTCGAAGGCGCGGCGCAGATCGTGGACCGTAGGCACCTCACCCTTGCCCGCAGATTGCTGCGCGCGGGTGAAACCATATTGGCAATAAAGGCAGTCGAGCGAACACACCTTTTGATCGACCGGCAGCGGGTTCACCCCCAAGCTGCGGCCGTAGCGGCGCGAGTCGACCGGACCGTAGAGCCAACCGTCCTGAAGCGCGATGGGCATCCATTCAGGGATAGCCTCCATGGGGGGATCTGTCCACCCCAGAACCGGCTAGACTGAGGCAGTCATGTCCACCCTCAAGCTGTTTGAACTTGCTCCCTCGCCGAACAACGTCAAGGTCCGCGTGACTCTTGGCTACAAAGGCATCGACTACGAGAGCCACCCGGTCGATCCGATGAACCGGCAGGCAGCGATCGACGCCTACGGCGTTCCCTTGACCCCGGGCGTGGTGATGGGCGATTTCCGCCTTTACGACTCCGGCGCGATCATGCGCTGGCTGGACTGCAATTTCGACGGGCCGCGCATCTACCCGAGCGACGCCGATGCCATGCGCGAGGTCGAGAGCTGGGAACGCTGGGGGCGTACCGGTCTGCTCGACGCTGCGGGGCCGGCCTTCGCCATGGCCTTCGGTCGCGAACCGCACGACCCGGCGGTCACCGACCTATGCCGCGAGGGCGTCACCGAAATCAGCCGCAAGCTGGAAGACGCGCTCGATGGGCGCGAGTGGCTGGTCGGCGACAGCCTCAGCGGCGCCGACATCGTTGGCGCATCGCGCGCCGTCATGGTGTGTCCTCCGGACACTTTGCGGGATCAGGTCGCGGCTGCCGGCGTGCCGTTCTGGCCCTATTTCCATGAGCACGTCAGCGTTCAGGAAGAGCGCCCGCGCACCCGCGAGTGGGTCGGCCGGGTCATGGCCTACGACCGCTGGCTGCAGGCATGATGTTCTGAAAGCGCTGCCGGACCGCTGCTTCCTCGAGACCAAAGTCCTGCAATCGATAGGGGTGCGGACCGAAACTGTGCTGCGGTCGGTCGGCGATCAGGCGCTCAACACACTGGCGGTCGGCGCGGTCGAAGGGCAAGCCAAAGGCCTCATGAATCGCTTCCACGGTTTGCAGCGGCCGGGTCACCCATTGGTCGTAGTGAAACTGCACGGCCGCATCCTCGCCAGCGTTCGCCAGCCACTCGCCCATGCGTTGTGCGCTGAGCGCGAGCATGTCCAGGTTCGCCGCACCCATGCGTAAATGGTCGATGCTGGTGCTGACCAGACTGTGCAAGGTGTGGAACAGGCTGTTGCAGCTCGCGGTCACCACCACCGGATCGCGGTGGGTGATGACGATGCGCGCCTCGGGAACCGCCGCGGTCAGGGCAGCGAGGTGCGGGGCGTGGGCGGGAGCCTTCAACACCAGGCGCTGGTCTGGGGCCGCGGCCTGGAAGAACTGCAGGAACTGGCGGTATTCCTGGTAGGGCTGGGTGCCTTCTTGCTCGGTGAGCCAGGCAAGATAGGAGTAGGCCGGCTGCATGACCCAGTAGGCCACGCTGTGCATGCTCGGATTCAACAGCAGCATGCACTCCTCGGCGGCGTCGGCGCTGGTGAAGTGCTTGGCGTCGAGGCTGGGCGCAGCGGCTTTGACCATCTTCAGGTCCTTGACCGTGCCTCGGCGGCGGCGATCACGCCGCGGCGGGGGCAGCGGCTCGAGCAGCTCCCACAGCTTTAGCGCGCGGGTGCCACGCGCCCGGCACAGCAGGCGGTGCATCCAGGTGGTGCCTGAGCGCGGCAGGCCGACTACGATCAGTGGCTGATGCAGGGGTTGCTGGCGCAGTTCGGGTCGCTGGCGCAACAGCTGCACCATGCGCAGGCGTGAAAGCAGCGCGGTGGTGATCTGCTGGCGGCAGGCGATGCGCCCGAACAGGTTGAGCCGGGCGTCGTCCTGGACCGATGTGCACAGGCGCTCCAGGGCCGGTTCGAAGTAGGGGTCGCCGAAATCGGATAGGCCACTGCGCCGCATCGCGCGCATTTTCAGGGCATCCGGCTCGATGCGCACCAAGCTGGACGCGTGGGCGGCGGTCAGCCGATTGAGGATGCGGACGGGCAGGCGGTGGTGGACGCGCTCGAGCACGGGGTGACGGTATACGGGTCAGCGGATTGCCAGGACGCGGTCGCTTTCACGGCCGAAGCCCTCGATCAGGATCTGGTCCTGGTGAATGCGGACGATGGCGAAGCTGTTGTCGTGGGTGTCCACCATTCCTTTCAGGGTCACAAAGTGCAGGCCCTCGACCGCGCCGTAGGCACCGGCGTGATTGTGCCCGTTGAGGTAGAGCTTGACGCAGCGGTGCTCAACCAGGATGCGGCGCAGCTCGGCGGCGTTCCACAGTTCGTGCACCCCCTGCGGATGCACCGGGAAATGGCACATGACGATGACTTTGGCGCGCTCGGCGGCGGCGGCGCGCAGTTGTTGTTCGAGCCACCCCAGCTGCTCGGCGCCGGCGGCACCGTTCCAACGCGGCGCATCGAGCTGATGGTCCTGGTAGTAGTCCTCGGCCTGCTGGTAGCCCGGGGTTCCCTGCGGCTGGGCGTAGAAACTGATGTCGTTGCCGTCGAGCACGATGAAGCGCCAGTCATGCAAGGACCAGGTGTAGTAGTTTTCGGTCAGGCCAAGCAGCTCAGGCACACGGCTCTTCCACTCGTCGGCGACCGAGTAATCGTGGTTGCCGAGCACGTGGCGCCCGGGGCTGCTCAGGCTGGCGAAGATCGGGTCGACGACGTCGAAGCTGGCGCGGCCTTGGTCGATGAAATCTCCGAGGTGGACGACAAAGTCCAAGGGGTGGCGATTGAGCTCGGTCACTGCCTGGCGCAGCTTGTCGTCGGCCTGGCGGTAGTAACGCTGCCCGCCGTCTGGCTGGTTGGCGTACTGGCAGTCGGCGATGGCGCCAAAAAGGATTTCATGACGGGGACTTTGGCAGGAGGTCATGGCCAGCAGCAACGCCGCGAGGGTGGTCCCCACCCAGCGACGGGACCAGGGAGCGAGGACCGCCACCTGAGGGGACCAGGGAGCGAGGAGCGCCCCCATGATGGTCCGAGAGGGGCGCACCAGATCAGCGGATGAGGAAGGGGGTCGGTCCAGACTGGCTGAGCAGAACATCGACCTCGAGGGTGCCGGTGAGCGGATCCCAGCGGAAGTCGGGCCACGGCTGTCCGCCGCGCTCGACTCGGTAGCTGTGGCCGGGGTCGAGGCCGCTGAGGCGGAAGGTCGCGTCAACCGTCTGGGCGAAGACGACTTCGAGGTCGGCGAAGACGTCGAGGCCGGCGCGCACGGTGTCGATGGTGATCGAGGCGGCGTTGGCGGTCTGCAGCTGCAGAGAGTTGGAGCCCGGACTGGGAATCGCGGCGACCTCGCGCCATTCCTGCTCGGCCGCGCCGCTGACTGACATCCACCACACGCTCTGATCCTCGTCGCTGCGGAAGAGGATGTCCGGCGGGTCGCCGCCAAGACGGAAATGGCTGAGGAAGTCGAGGGTGCGCGCGTTGTCACCCGGCAGCATGAAGTGCGCGCCGTTGTTCCAGTGGATGCCGTAGAAGGCCTGCGGCTGGAAGGAGTTGATCGCCGCCGCCAGATCGCGCGAGTGGTGCGGCGCAACGACGAAATCGAAACGCCCCTGGCCGATGGCGAAGGGCACGTGGCGCAGATTGGGAGCGTAGTGGATGGGGGAGCGGCGTTCGTACTCCCACGGGAACTGGCTCGGGGAGCCGCCGATCTCGGCGCGCATGTTGGCGCGGAAGCTGCCCCACCACAACTCATCCCAACCCTGGAACAGATCGGCCGGACCGAACCATTCGGCGGCGGCGGCAAAACGATCGGGGAACTTGGCCGCCATGATCGTCGTGGTCATGCCGCCCATCGAACCGCCAGTCAGGTAGATTCGCTGTGGATCGACGCTCCAATTGCCCTGCATGTGCGCCACCAGGTCCATGATGTCGGCCTGCGCCGCACGCGCGGCGAGAGCGTTCTGCCCGCTGAGGTCGTTTTCACCGTGCTGATCGGGCGCCGCGGCGAGCCAGCCGCGACCGTTGGCGGGTACCGAATAGGTGTTGATCGCCGACCAGCCGTCGCCGCCCATGCCGTGCAGGCAGATGACCAGCGGCCGCGGAGTGCCGTCGTAGC
Organism: Planctomycetota bacterium; assembly: GCA_021776925.1. Classification (GTDB taxonomy): domain Bacteria; phylum Planctomycetota; class UBA1135; order UBA1135; family UBA1135; genus JAJFFB01. Next base: position 64,319 of record JAJFFB010000084.1, read on the forward strand.
TGGCCGGTTCCATCACCACCGAGCGGGTGACCACGCCGTCGTAGCTCGACGGCAGCCATACCTCGCTGAAGGTCTGCGCGTTCAGGCCTGGGAGGGCCAGCAGCCAGAGGAAACAGGCAAGCAACAATCTGAGGGGTGTAGACAAGGCGCACTCCTGGTTCAGGGTCCATCTACTTTACCCCATGGGCGGAAAGAGGTTGGAGCGGTCCCGGCGCCTCATTCCTGGCTTCAGATCAGGAGCCGGACGGCCGATAGAGGGAAGTCAATCAGCTCTCTCGCTGTTTCGCGACCAGACTTATGCCCGCTGAATCCTTGGACTGCACCGGCCTCGTCTTCCCGATGCCCATCGTGAAGATCAGCCGCGCCATGCGTGAAATGAGTAACGGCCAGGTCCTGGTGGTGCGCGCGGATGACCCTGGTTTCCTCGAGGATCTGCGTTCGTGGGCCGGCATGACTGGAACCGAGATTCTTTCCTTCGCGGACGGCCAGGTCAAGGAAGTGCAGCTACGCCGGGCAGCCTGAGCGCGCAGCCCTTAACATGCGGGGCATGGCGCGAGCCACCCACTTCCAGCGCATTGAAGCCGTGGTCCGCAGAGGGCGGACCAGATATATGGTTGTGCATGGTGCCTTGTTGTGGGGCAGCATCACCGCCATCGTCAGCGCCTTGCTGATGGGAGCCTTCAACGGCTGGGACAGCTTTCCTCGTACCCTCGGGTTCTCGCTGCTGATCTATCCGCTCGTCGGCCTGGCCTGGGGTGCGGTGATGTTCAGCGTCATCCAGCGCTATTACCAGCGCATGCGGTCGGGCTCGTCCTGATAGATTGGCGCCATGCAGACTTCCCCCCTGGTCATGCTGGCGAGTTTCCTGTTTCCTCTGGCGCTGGCGGCGTGCCAGGTGCCGCCCGACGCCGACGGCGAGGCCGGGGTGCGGCCGCGGCCGAACATCCTGTTCATCTTTACCGATGACCACGCCTCCCATGCGATCTCCGCCTATGGCTCGCGCATCAACACCACGCCGAACTTGGATCGCATCGCTGCTGAAGGCATGCTGTTCCGCAACGCCTTCTGCACCAATTCGATCTGCGGCCCGAGCCGTGCGGTGATCCTGACCGGCAAACACAGCCATCTCAATGGCTTCCGCACCAATGGCGACAAGTTTGATGGCAGCCAGCAGACCGTGGCCAAGCTGCTGCAACAGGCCGGCTATCAGACCGCGATGATCGGCAAGTGGCATTTGAAGACCGAGCCGACCGGATTCGATTTCTGGCGCGTGCTGATCGGCCAGGGCCCGTACTACAACCCGATATTCAAGACGCCGGCAGGGAAGGAGAAAATCGAAGGCTACACCACCGACGTGATCACCGACGTCGCGCTCGAATGGCTGCAGAAAGACCGCGACCCAGAGCGCCCCTTTCTGATGATGTACCAGCACAAGGCGCCGCACCGCAACTGGCAGCCGGCGCCGCGCCATCTGAATCTCTACGACGACGTTGAGATTCCAGAACCCGACACGCTGTTCGATGACTATCAGGGGCGCACCACCTTCGCCGCTGAGACCGAGATGACCCTGGCGGACCATTTCTTCCCCTTCGACGCCAAGTTCGAAGCGCCGAAAAACCTCACCGAAAGCCAACGCGCCGCGTGGGACGCGGCCTACGACCCCAAGAACGAAAAGTTCTTCGCCGCCCGCGACTCGATGAGCAAGGACGAGATCACGCGCTGGCGCTATCAGCGTTACATCAAGGACTACCTGCGCTGCATCAAGGCGGTCGATGAAAACGTCGGGCGCGTGCTCGAGTATCTTGAGGAAAGCGGCCTCGCCGACAACACCGTGGTCATCTACAGCAGCGACCAGGGCTTCTATCTCGGCGACCACGGCTGGTACGACAAGCGCTGGATGTACGAGGAATCACTGCGCATGCCGTTGATCGTGCGCTGGCCCGGCCAGGTCGAAGCCGGTGCCGTCGATGAACACCTGGTGCAGAACCTCGACTACGCTGAGACTTTTCTGGATCTGGCTCAGGCCGAAATTCCTGACGACATGCAAGGACGGAGTTTTCTGCCGTTGATGCTCGGGCAGGACGTGCCCTGGCGCCCGTCGATCTATTACCGCTACTTCGAGTACCCGCAGCCGCACCGCGTGCCGCCGCACTACGGCGTGCGCACCCAGCGGCACAAGCTCATCTACTATCCGCTGCGCGAGGAATGGGAACTGTTCGACCTGGTCCAGGACCCGGATGAATTACGCAGCGTTTACTCGGATCCTGCCAACGCCGATCTTGTTCAGGAGCTCAAGAACGAATTGAATCGATTGCGCGAGCTGTATCAAGATGTGGATTGATTGTTCTCTCGCCCGGGCCGCGCTCCACTGGGGCTAAAGCGGCGGCGCAACGCCGCCGAAGTCGCCCCAGCGAAGCGCGGCCCGGGCGGAAGCGACGTCATTCTTAATGAGGGTTTCTTCAGGATTGGGCCTGTGTTTTGGGTCACAGGACGACCGCTGGGGCCTTGTAATGGGGAAACCCTAATCCTGGAGTTCTCATGTTGTCCGCGGTTGTTCTTGCACTTTTTTCTCCCATTCAGGGGCCCCCAGCCGGTTACAACTGGGTTCAGAACCCAGATAATGGTCATTACTATGCGCTGACCAATAGCAAAATCCGCTGGACCGAAGCGGAAGCGGAAGCAGCTTCAATTGGTAGCCATCTGGCTACTGTCAGGAATCTGAGCGAACATCAGTGGATTGAAGCGAACTTGATATTCCAATCGAGTTGGATTGGATATTCCGATGCAAATGTCGAGGGTGAGTGGGAGTGGATTAGCGGCGAAGTGTTCTCATGGTGGCAGGATAATGGGCACTTCGGCGCGGATGGCTCACCAGGCTATTGGAGTCCAGGGGAGCCGAATGACCAGGGCAACGAGGATTACGCGGTGATCAGGGGGGATGGATGGAATGACCTCCCGAATGATGGCTGGAGTGGGGATCCTATGAGATTCGGCGTCTTGGAGTGGGTCGGATTGGACAGTGACGGGGACGGGCTGCTGGACTCGGAGGAAGACCTGGATGGTGACGGCGTGGTGGATGCTGGAGAGACCGATCCATTTGATCAGGATACGGATGATGATGGTCTTGGGGATGGCGAGGAGTTTTCGCCAGTCAGGAATTGGATCCAAAACCCGGTGACTGGGAACTGGTATCGCTTGACCTCGGAGCCGAAGACTTGGACCGATGCTGAGGCGGAGGCCATTTCCTTGGGCGGGCATCTGGTTGGGTTGGAGAACCTGGTTGAGAATGACTGGGTGTTCAATACTTTCGGCGGCTTTGGCGAATTCCTCTGGATTGGTGTCAATGACGTGCAGCAGGAAGGAGATTGGGTTTGGGCGAACGGCGAGTCCAGCTCCTGGTGGGCTCAGAATGGGTACTTCGGAGCCCAGGGTGAGCCGGGGTACTGGGCGGCTGGAAACCAGCCTCTGAACTACGACGATGGCTTCGATTATGGATATATGGACGGCCAAACAGTTGGCTGGCCATCCATGTGGGGTGCGGTGCTCAATGACACAGGGGTGCCGGGTCGGCTGTTTCAGGGTGTCATCGAAGTCGGACGAGTGCCGATGACCGATCCGTTGGCGGTCGACAGCGACGGCGATGGCGTGCAGGATGGGACCGAATCGGGGCTCGATCAGATCCGTTGGTTCGGCGATCCGGGAAATGGGATTGCGGGGACCGACCCTGCCATTTTCGTGGCCGATCAGGACCCTCAGACTACGACCAGCCCACTGGACATGGACTCAGATGAGGACGGGCTCGCCGATGGCGTTGAAGACCTGAATGCGGATGGTGCGCAGGGGATATTGGAAACCGATCCATCGGCGTTGGACTCCGATGGAGATGGAATCCAGGATGGCACCGAGCTTGGCTTGGTCGTGGGGACTGCGGACACGGATCTGGACGTTTTCCTGGCAGATGCTGATCCTGCGACCACCACCAACCCCCTGGCGGTGGATACCGATGGGGGTGGAGTGAGCGACGGAGAAGAGGATCAGAATCTAGATGGCGCATTCGACAGCTGGGATACCGATCCGCTGCTGGCCGCCGATGATGAACTCGCCTTCTATGTCTACAATCTGATTCCTGGGGAGCGGGTCAGGTACAAGGTGTTTCAAGCGAAGCCATTCATCAACGTCATTCCGGTGTATTCCCTGGTGGGGGCTGGACCGACCAGCATCGGGCTTGGGGTGGTGCTTGATTTGTCCATGCCCATTCATCAGTTGGATGGATTTAGAACCGATGGGAACGGTTTCGGAGATGCGGCGGCGTGGGGTGCAGGCGGCAATGTGCCGGATTCGGCGCCTCCGGGGATGCCGGTCTACTTTCAGGCGGTCGAAGTCCCGACGCGGCCGGGTGAAACGGTACGCGTGTCCAATGCCCTGGTGGTGCCGGTGGGAGCCAACTGACATGAACGAGTCTGATCCGGTGCAGCAGGCGGTGGCGGGATTTCGGTCGCGCCTGGTGATCCTCGCCGACCGCCATCTCGGCAGCCGTGCACTGGAAGTCATCGAAGCCTCCGATCTTCAGGTTGCTCTTCAGACGCAGGCAAGCGGCCAGGACGACTTGGATTCATTGCTGGCGCAGGTCTTTGAGGGTGCGGAAGGAGACCCTGAGCTGCGTGCGGAGTTCTTTGCGTTCTTCTGGGATCGCATGCCGACGGGTGGGTCCACCAGCCGGTATCCGATCCTGCGCCGGTTTCTGGACAGTGGCGACCTTTTGGCAAGCGCCTTTGGCGACATGATGGAAGGTCTCAGTCGATTGGAGTTCCGTGGCCGCCATTCCTTCCAGGCCATGTTGGTGCAGCGGATGAAATGGAAGACCTATTCCCAATTACGCAGAGCCAACCGCGACACTCCAGTTCTTGGCAGTTCGGGGCCCGAATTTGTAGACGGGAATCAAGCCAGCGACCCAGCAACGGCTTATGAGGATTCCGAGGCCAACAGCGAAATCATTTCCGCGATCGCATCCTTGCGGCCTCGGGAGCGGTCCTTGATTCGCCTATTCCTGAACGGTGCGACCGGCCAGGAAATGGCTCTTGAGGTCGGAATGAGGCCGGCCGCGTCGCGCAAAGCCCTGCAACGAGCCTTGACAGGGCTGCGTGCCATTCTTATCAATGCAGATCGTGGGTGACTCGATTGATCCTGATGCGACGGCCGGTGGCGAGGAGTACTTTCAGGATTACGTGCAATTATTGCGTACTGGAGACGCTCCTGGCCTCGAAGAATTCCTGGCCGGCCTTCCGCCTGATGCGCGCCCGGCAACAAGGCTGAAGATCAGCGAATTCGAGGAGATCTGGCGTACCTTCCATCAAGCCAGTCACGCACTCAAGGCCGGGCGGTCCTTCGGCCATTACCTTTTGGTCCGAGAGCTTGGACGTGGCGGTTTCAGCACGGTGTGGGAAGCCGAAGACCGCAATTTGCATCGCCAGGTTGCCCTCAAGATCTTGCACCTGGCGTTCAGCTTGGATGACCGAGCCGAGATCCGGCTGCAGCGCGAGGCGGAGGCGCTGGCACGGATGCACCACCCGGGCATCCTCAAGGTCTATGGCCTGTACCGGATCGAGGGTCAGCTCGCCCTTGCGGTCGAATTGGTTGAGGGAGGGCAATCCCTGCTCGACGAGATCTCGCAACGGGCGCCGGACGCTCTCGGGCCGTTTCGGGTGCGCCAAATGGCCCAGCGCTTCGCAGTCGTTGCCGAGGCACTGGAAGAAGCGCACCAATCCGGCATCCTGCATCGTGACATCAAGCCATCGAATCTTCTCTTGACCAAGGATGGGGGCTTGAAGCTGGCCGACTTCGGCCTCGCCATGTTGGAGGGGAATAGCGACGAGCTCACCCGGACCACAGAATCCATCGGTACCGTCCCGTATGTGCCACCCGAACCCTTGGCGGGCAGGGGCTTCAGTCCGCAGACCGATGTCTGGTCGCTCGGGGTCACTTTATTTGAGTCTTTATGCGGGAGCCGCCCCTTCCAGGGGCAAACCGCGCACGATGTTCGCACCAGGATTCTGAACTCCGAACCCCAGTGGCCGCGAAGCGCACGGAAACTGCCAGCGGACTTACGGGCAATTTGCTCCATGGCCCTGGCCAAGAATCCGCATGATCGCTATGCGAGCATGCAGGCGATGGCGACCGACCTCCGAAACTGGTTGGATGGGCATCCAGTGGTTGCGCGTAGGGCCAGCCTCTCCCGACAAGCCGTGGCTTGGGTCAGACGCAACGTTCCTGCGGTCGTCCTCGTGGTCAGCGTGATGGTGGTCGCAGGTGTCCTTGCCGCTCTGCTCAAGCAGTCGGTCCAGAATGAAAGGCGCGCCAAGGAATCGGTGCGCATCATGAGCCAGATGCTGACCCCGCTGGATCCAGCAGCCCTGGACAGGTCTGGTGCCCGCATGCTGGAACTGGCTGACCAGGCCCACGATTTCGCCAATGAGGAGCTGGTGGGTCAGCCTGCCGAACGCGCGCGACTCCTGAAGGCAGTCGGCGGAGCCAGGATGTACCTGGAAGATTTTGCCCAGGCCGAGGTCTCCTACCGAAACAGCTACGCAATTCAACCCGATGAAGAGACCTTGGTCAGGATTGCCTGGTGCCTGGGGCAACTGGAAAAAGTGGAAGAGGCAGCGCGCATCCTGGAGCCCATCGCCAACAGGCCTCTCCATGGAGATCTTCACCGGGATTCCCTGACCCTATTGGCACGCAACCGGCTGGGCGGGGTGGAATTGGGAGTCGGCGATGCCAAGTCGGTGGAAAATGCGCGCAAGCGATTCGAGGACCTTGCGCAATCCTTGCAGGGCATGCCCCAGGATCTTCCATTCCTGCGCTGCCTCAACCTGCTCAATCTGGCCACTTCCCATTATCAATCCAGGGATTTCGAGTTGGCTCTGGCCGGTTTCAAGAAAGCCAGAGGAGCCTTCTATGACTCAGGCCTGTTTTCCCACCCTGACGTTTTCTTCACCTACGTAGGCGAGCACCATGTCTTGAAAATGAAAGGTGACCTGGACCATTCTGTGGAAGCCCTGCTCAACGGACTCGACCACCGTCGCGAGCACCATGGTCCCTTCATGATGAACACCCTGCGCGCCCAGCTCACCATCGCCCGAGACCTGTTTGCGTGCGGCAGACAGGAAGAGGCCCGGACACTCTTCCTTGATTACCGGTCCAAGTTTCCCAATCGGATTGGATCCTATGCTTTGCGCCAACAGAAGGACATCTGGACTGATCTAGCGGCCCAACTTGGAGAACCAGGCGCCCTGCCCGGACTGACCACGGAACCCTGACGCCGCTTGATCGATCTCCTGCCCGGCCGGGGCTCAGGAATCCAGGATGGGTTGCAGCTCGGCTGGGGGGATCTTGATATGGATGAGTTGACCTGGGGCCGGTTTTTGGATGGTGAAGGGTTGGCCGACGGATATTGGCCAACTTCCGAATGGGGAAAGCCAGAGTTGGCATTGGGTCCCGGAAAAGAAACGGTATTGGGGCCAGCTATGGGACCCGGTGAGGAAAGAGGCTGGGTCTTCGATCGGGCCTTTTTCTTCGGTGAGGAGTCCGCCCATTTCCAGTGGGAGCCCGGAAGTGTTTTCCAGAACGTAGCCGGCGTAGAAGCAGTCTGGTTTTAGGGTGGCAATCACGGAGATCGGAGGGGCTACGTTTCCCGTGACTTGGATATTGGAGAGAGTTTCGATCTGAGGTCCTTTGCCGAACTTCTGGTTCCACGTGTCCACGGAGGTGGAAAGGTCATAGAACCCTGGGGGAATAAAGAACAGGAATCCTGGTTTTCCGTCTGCCCGTCGGCGGCCTTGCCGATCAAGGTACTCGGTTTGGGATTGATGTTGATTCCAACGGACATTCAGGGAATCGGGAATCACTCCGGAGACAAAGTGGGCGGTTGGTTCGAGGTGTACCACCACCGGCACGAGTTCTTTGGGCCAATCGCCGGGGAAGCGCTGGATGGTCAGCGTAGGGTCCATGATGTGCTTTAATTCGACGACCATGGTCTCAGGGTCCACCAGGTTGTCTGGATGGATCCGGGTGATCCTGTAGGACGATTCCGTCCACTCCTTTTCCGTTATGAGCTGCCAATCCACCTTTTCGAATTCGGGATCGAAATCGGCTTCCGATTCAATGACTTCCAGGCGGCTGGTGTAGTCCGGCGTCCTGAACGGAAATGAGGTTTGTGTGGTTGGATTCACTTCGTGTCCGGAGCAACCCCAGAATTCGCGCATGTCTTCGACGACGCCGTAGGCAAGCAACCTTCCGAGTTGGAGGTCGAACGAGGTAGGGCCAGAATCCTGGAAAGTGACCTTGGCATGGGTCTGCCCATATCCCTCGGCACGTGCAATCAGGCGGATGCATTGAGCGCCGTAGATGCGGCCCCGCCAAGTCCCATGTTCATCAACCGACCGGCGCTGCTTGGTCGGGCTGAGGGCGCCGAAGACCTGCAGCCGGGCTGTGGGAATGGGGTCGCCTCTGAAGTCCGTGACCGTCACGATCACGTCGTTCCAACCACCCAGATCCAGAACGAGCACGCGGCCAATCTCATCTCGGTCGGAAACCGTTGCTCGTTCCACTCGGGTGGGGAAGCCGTTATCTGGCAAAAACCACGCAGAAAAAACGGGGGTCAGGAGATGGCTCCACTGAGTCTCTTCCACCAAGCATTTCCCGGCTTCTACGGAAACGGTCTGGGGCTCTTGCAATTCTCCCTTGGTAATGGCGTCGGCTTGCTCCAACACCGCAAAGCGGAGCCTTCCGTTGGCTTCTACGACTGTTCCAGAGGCGTGGATCTCTACGTTCCAGGCGGATTGTGCAGGCGTGGATACCAGGTCCCGACCAGAGGCCTTCTGTGCCTCAGACTCAGCAATAAGGCTTTGCCGGGGGAGGTCAATTTGAACCTTATCCTCCTTAGGCGGAGGAGAAGCCTTTTGAAATGCCCAGAAGACGGCCAAAAGGGCGAGAACCAAGAGAAATGCAAAGCCTCGAATGGAGGGAGTATTAGGCATGGTCGGACCCCAGCCTCGATAGAAAAGGCATGGCAGCAGGTAGCATGATTTTCCGACCAACGAGGCCCAAAGGACCGCAAGGCCTGACGCCCCAGCGAAGCCCGGTCAGGGCGGAGGCAACGTCATTCTTCTTGAGGGAGTTCAGGTTAATATGGAAGCAATGCTTTTGATTGCCTTTTTATTGAGCGCGTTCGCGCAGTCTGTGGGGTCACCAGGCATCGGTCCGCAGCAGGTTCTTGACCGGGTGGCGGGAGAGAACCTGGGTTATGGCGGGGCCGTGTTCCGCGCTGCGCAGGGGCCGGACCTGTTGTGGCAAGGAGCGTCGGGAAGCCTGACGCGCAACGGAGCGGCGATGACCAGCGAGGCGGTTTTTGAAATCGCCAGCACTTCCAAGGCGATGACTGCCGCCGCAGTGCTGTTGGAAGTGGAAGCCGGCCGCCTCGACCTCGACGCCCCTCTCAGCAACTACCTTGCGCCCGCCTTCACCGACAAGCTGCTCGTCATCGGCGGCCACAATTACGGCCCCGAACTCACCCTGCGCCAGCTCTTGTCCCACACCTCGGGCCTGCCCGATTATTGGTACGACCCGCCCTTCATCGTTCCCGGCTTGACTCCGCTGTTCGTTCCCGGAAGCGGCTGGCACTACTCCGATTCCGGTTACCTTCTCGCCGGCCTGGTGCTGGAAAAGGTCACCGGCCTGCCCTTGCAGGAAATCTACCGCACCCGCATCTACCAGCCGCTCGGCATGCACCAGACCTGGCTCCAGTGGCGCGAGAACCCACCCCCCGGCGCCACCCAATCCCATCGCTACGAAGGCGATTGGGACATGTACACCAAAGGCCACAACAGCGCCGACTGGGCCGGCGGCGGTCTCGGCAGCACCACCTACGACCTGCACCTCTTCCTGCGCGGCATCGCCGACGGCACCCTCTTCGCCAACCCCGCCACCCGCGACCAGATGATGGCCTGGACCCCAACCGGCGACCCCGGCGTCCACTACGGCCTCGGCCTCTACCAAGTAGAACTGCCCTTCGGCCTGGGCCCCATCTGGGGACACGACGGCTACGGCAACGCCTGGATGTACTACTGGCCCAACCAAGACGTCACCTTCACCGGCACCCTCAACCAAACCCAAAACAACCTCTGGCCATTACTAATCCTCGCCGCCCTGGCCATTGAATACCGCTAAACACCTCACCCACAAGGATCCCCTTGTCCCTGCGTGCGCGGCCTCCGCTCTCGCGTAATTCGGCGGCGTTGCGCCGCCGTTGGAGCGAGAGCGGAGGCCGCGCAAGCAGAGCTGAGGTCACCCCGGAGTACTTAGAATACGCCCATGACACGTCGTGCCACCCGCGAGGTTCGGATTGGGGGCTTGAGGATTGGATCGGGACACCCGATTCGGGTGCAGTCGATGACTTGCACAGATACCGAAGATGTTGCGGCTACGGTGGCGCAGATTCAGGCCTTGGTTGAGGCGGGGTGCGAGATCGTGCGCGTCACGGTGAATCATGATCGGGCGGCGGATGCGCTGCCGGAGATTCGGCGGCGTTGTCCGGTGCCGTTGGTGGCGGACATTCACTTCACCCATCGGCTGGCCTTGCGGGCGATCGGAGCCGGGGTGGATAAGGTGCGCTTGAATCCGGGCAATATTGGTAGCGTGGAGCGGGTGCGCGAGGTGGTGCAGGCGGCCAAGGCGGCGGGGATTGCACTGCGCATCGGGGTCAATTCGGGGTCGGTCGAGAAGGATTTGCTGGAGAAGTATGGCTACCCTTCGCCGGAGGCGATGGTTGAGTCGGCGCTGCGTCACTGCGCGATGGTCGAGGAAATGGGCTTCCACAACATTGTTGTTTCGTTGAAGTCGACCGACACGCGCACCGTGCTCGAGGCCAACCGCAGTTTTGCCGCGGTCAGTGACATCCCACTCCACCTCGGAGTGACCGAGGCGGGGCGCCCTGGTTATGGCACGATCAAATCGGCGGCGGGGCTCGGGCCGTTGCTGCTCGACGGCATCGGCGACACCATCCGCGTGTCGCTGACCGGCGATCCGGTGGCCGAGGTGCCGGTCGCTTATGACATCCTTAAGGCGACGGGCGCGCGGGTCACCAGTCCTGAACTGATTTCGTGCCCCACCTGCGGGCGCATCGAAATCGACCTGGAATCGCTGATGAACCAGCTTGAAGAGCGCCTTGATGGCGAGGACGCGCCGGTCAAGATCGCGGTGCTGGGCTGTGTGGTCAACGGACCCGGCGAGGCTTCCGAGGCCGACATCGGCATCGCCGGCGGCGGCGGCAAGGGAATCCTATACCGCGATGGCGAGCAGGTGCGCATCGTGCCCGAATCGGAAATGGTCGAGGCCCTCTACCAGGAGGTCTTGGCGTGGAAGGCCGACCACGGGCTCAGCGCGAGACCGAAATCTCGATCTCGTTGAGCGCTTCGTTGCCGAAGAAGTCGAGCGGGCGGATGACGAACACCCCGGTGCCGGCGCTGTAATTGAAGGTAACCGAGATGTCGGTAAGCGGCGAGAAGGTGTAGCGTGCAGTTTCAACCAGGGGGTTATCCCAGTCGATGGTGTTGCTGGTCTCGCCGGCGTAGATGCTGTAGGACAGCGGGTCGCCGTAATTGGTGTGCGGCGGCTCGCTTTCCGGATCGTCGGCATGAAAGAAGTTGATCGTGACCTGGTTGTTGATCAGGTCATACGACGCTTCGTAGGTGCCGTTGCCGACCGCGGCAAAGTTCATGATCGGGCGATTCGAGTCCGGATTCTCCAGGGCACCTTCGCCGGCCCAGTTGGCCAGCACCAGGGCCATCGAGGTGATGTCGACGTTCATGTTCTGGTAGCCGCCGCCCAAGGGGCCGTGAGCGTCGGAGGCTCCGGCGAAGTTCTTGAAGCGATCAAGGAAGGCGATGCGCGTCGCCGCTTGGTCGCCGGGAGTGACGAAGGAATCCGGATTGCTGATGCTGCCAACGCCCTTCATGATGCCCTGCCAGTTGCGCAAATCGGTCTGCGCGGCGGTGTTGTTGTGGCAGTGCAGGCAGGAGAACTTCTCGTTGACGGCGAAGTCGTTTTCACCTTCGAGGAAGAATAGTGGCCGGATGTCTCCGGTGTAGCTACGACCACCGCTGACCACCCCGGCAGGCGGGTGGGCGCTGACCGTGGACGGGGTCAGGGATTCGCGGCCGAAGAGGTCGCGCGCCACGACCCGGTAGAAATAGGTCTTCTTGCCCTTGTCGGACAGACCGGTATCGACGAAGGAGGTCACTCCTGGGCTGGTGGTGCCGGCCAGGACCTCGTCGGCGAGGTCGATGGCAGTCGAACGGTACACCTTGTAGACCATCGTGCTCGGTGGATCGCCGGCGCTGTTGGTAGCTTCGAGCCACGCAATCAGAACCTTGGTCGCCGACAGGGGCTCGGCCGATTTCGGGCCCGAGAAACTCACGGTGACCGAGCTGCCACCACCGCCTCCGTTGCCCGTATTCGAACTGGAACTCGAGGAACCACAACTGAGGTGGGTGACGGCAAGGAAGCCGAGCAGGAGCAGGCGCGCGATGTGGGTCTTGGGCATGGCCGTAACAGCAGGCGGGCGGCGGATTTCGGGGGATGCCGCCCGGAAGGCGAATGATAACCGAGTTTAGCACCTCGGAACCTTGCGTTTTTGGCCCCGCGAGGCGATAACAAGCCCAGCGCCGGAAGGCGTTGCCGGGAAAGTTCCGTTTTGCCGCAACCAGCCCTCTCTCCGCACTTCCTCCCCTTCGCTGCGCTGCTCCAAGTCGCCGCCGGGGACGTTCTGCAACTCGACGCCCCGATGTGGCTGACCAGCGCCCCAGGCGTATTTGGCGTCGTGGGCGGTCCTGGTGAGCATACGTCCTCGCCCACGCTGCACGTCGGGCTGTCGCGCTCGGTCTACAGCGCGATCCAGAATCGCGTTGACGACCAAGTCCATATTCGCATTTTGGGGGCCGCTGCACAAGGCGGGACCCTTGAATGGGCCGGGGAACTCAGCGACATCTACACCAAAAAGGGGCCGCCGCGCAGTCTCGCCGTGCTGACCGCGCTGTTCGACCAGACCGAATCCACCTCATGGATGATGCGCCTGGTCGCCACCATGATCGGCCTGCGCCGCACCCACCAGCTCAACACGCCCAAGTTCGGATTCAGTCTGGTGGTCTGGAGCCGCCTGCCCGTGGGTGGCGGCTTCGCCAATGACCTGGCGCTGATGACCAGCACCGGCATGGCCTTCAAGGCCTCTACCGGCCTGGACAAAAAACGGGTCGACGGCGTCCGCGTTGCTCGCGCCATGGTCCATGGTGCCAAGGAAGTGCTCGGCGAACGCCTGCCGATGGGCGATGCGCTCGCCTGCGCCTTGGCAGAACAGAATTGCGGAGTCCTGATCGAGCACGGCATGGACCCGGACATGCATTGGGTTCCGGTCCCGGAAAAGACTTTCCTCGCAGCTGCCGACCTCGGCCTCGGCCCGATTGCCGACCCCGAAATGCTGCAAGGAGCAGCGGTCGGCGCCGACATGGGCCTGGCCCACGTCAACAAGAGCCTGAAAAAGGAAAAGAAGCCGATGCTGGGCGGCTGGGCCCAGGTCACGCCGAAGGAATTCGAAGGTGGCTTGCGTACCCACGTGCCCGCGCGCGAAAACGGCAAGGACTGGCTCAAGGCCTTCGCCCGCAGCGAAGAAGAGGTCGCTGAGCTGGTCGATCCAGAGCGCGCCTACCGTGAGCGGGCCAGCGCCGAGCATTCACTGCGCGAGGCCGGCCGGGTGCAGCGCTTTGTCGAAAACCTGACCGAATACGCGCGCACCAAACGCGAAGACCACCTCACCGATGCCGGCAAGGCGCTCGGTTCCTCGCAAAGATCGTTGCGCGACAAGTGCGGCATCAAGTCCGCGCCGGTCGACGAACTGTTCGCCGAGATCGGCAATGAAGGCACCGCGGCGGGTTTTTTCGGCTGCCGCCTCGCCGATAGCGGTCGCCATTCGGTGGTGGTGATTCTCGCTCACGCCCACTCCGAAGAACGCCTGCGCGAAATCCTCGACGAATTCGGTAAGCGCCATAATTCAAAGACCGGGGTATACCTCAACTCCGGCCGTGGCGCTGCGGTGATTGGCTGGTGGGAGGGCGTGCTGCAGCCCAAGGAGGAGCCTGCCGAAGAAGCCGCTCCCGCTCCCGCTCCCGCCGCCGAAGAAGCGGCCAAGTAGGGCGGGCCTTGCGCCAGGCGTTGCGCCATTTCCAGCGGGTGGATCCCACCCTTGGCGCCGCCCTGAAAAGAGTGGGCCCGTGCCCAGATCTGCCGACCGCGCAGGTGCGGCGCATGAGCCACCTCGCCTATCTGTCGCGGGCGATCGTTTCCCAGCAGCTTGCGGTCAAGGCCGCCGACACCATCTGGCGACGATATCGCCGCCTGGGCGTCCGCCGTTCGGCTCCGACCGCGGCCGAAATCTTGCAGCTGCCAGACGCGACCATGCGCGGCGCCGGCCTTTCGCGCAACAAGCTCGCGGCGCTGCGCGACCTGGCCAAGCGGGTCGAAGACGGTTCTTTGCGTCTGTCTGGCCTGCACCGCTACCCCGACGAGAAGGTCATCCAAACCCTGGTCGAAGTGCGCGGAATCGGCGTCTGGACCGCGCAGATGAGCCTGATCTTCAAACTCGGGCGGCTCGACGTGATGCCCTCCGGAGACCTCGGTGTACAGGAAGGCGTGCGCCGCCTGGACCAGCTCAGCCAGCGGCCCACCCCAACCGAACTCGAGCGCCGCGCCGAGATCTGGGCCCCTTATCGGTCGGTCGCCGCCTGGACTTTGTGGCGCATCCTGGCGGAACCAGGCGCGAGTTGATCGCGCTTCGACAGCGAAGGTCGAGCTCGGCTGGCTGACCAGTTAGTTGGCCAATTCCAATTCGAGCTCGTTGAGCCCTTCGTTGAGGTTGTGATCGGCGGCGCGGACGACAAAGACGCCGCCGCCGCTCCACGCGAATTGCACGGTGAAACTGGGATCGGTGGTGGCGAAGGAGTTCCGCGTGACCACCGCAACCGTGGTGGCCCAATCGATCGAGTTGGATCCGCTGCCGCCGTAAATATGGTAGCGCAGGTGATCCAGCCCATTGGGATCGTAGGGCTCGCTCTCGGGGTCGCTGGCGTGCGGAAAGGTGACGGCAACCTGGGCTGCATCGACCCGCGCGACGTTGTACAGCGCCGAAGAAGCAAGATCCGCGGGGGCAAAAACGGGAACCGTGGAGTCGGCGACGGCGGTCGCGCCCTGCTCGATCCATGGGTTTAGCCCGGCCTCATAAATCCCGCCTTGGGTGTTCCAGTTTTTGTGCATCGCGCGGACCAGCGGATCGCCGACGATGCGACTGATCGCCCGCTGGAAACTCTTGCCCGGTTCGCCTGGAATGACAAAGGAATCCGGCGCCGCCTGGGTGCCGACCCCGACCATCAGTCCCTCCCAAGCCCTCAGGTCCATGACCGCGTTGGTGCCGTCATGGCAGTCGAGGCAGGTGGTCAGACCATCATTGCCCAGCAGCGACCAGAGCGGTTCGACGTCAGTGACATAGTCGAGCGCTGCAGGTGGGATCGTCGGTAGATGGGAAGAGGCCAGGGCGCCGGCATCGGTGCTTTGCCCGTCTTCAGCCTTGGCCATCACCCGGTAGAAATAAGTGGTGCCGGTCGCCAACAGGGTGTCGTGGAAGGAACTCGAGCCGCCCGCCTGGGAGGACACCAGAACCTCATCGGAGAGAGCCGCGTCGGTGCTGCGGAAAACGTCGTAGATCACCGCATTGGAGGCATTTCCGTTCAAGGTAGCGAGCAGCCAGTCGACCACGATGGCGGTCTGCGAAGTCGGAGTCGCACTGGTGGGCCCCTGGAAGGCAAGGGCACCCCCGCCGCCGCCTGCGCCGCCGCCGGCACCACCGCCGACCGTTTTGGAGGAACTGCCGCCACAGGCAGAGAGCAAGCTGCACAGCAGCAGGGTCAATGAGGGCAGGGGGGAGGTAGGGAGGTGCAAAGTCATAGTCCGAGAAGGGGAGGGAGCCTTGTGGAGGGGCTTTTCCAGCGATTGCGCGAAGAAAAAACCACGACCCACACGGATTTTACTGGAAAAAAGAAATGTGTGCCGACGGGAGGGAGTCCGATGGGTGAATTATCCTGGAACCGCTCCCTCTGGTCCGCGTCCTGAACCCGTTGCTTCCTTGCCGAGCAACCAAGAACATGAAATCCATCTTCCAAACCACGCCAATACAGGCAATGGTTCTAGCATTTGTTGCTGGGCTGTTGGTCTGCTGTCAACAAGGCGCCCCCGTGGCCCATAGTGGCCCACAGCCCACCCAGGGGACCGTCCTGCCGACGCCGGGGACCGTCCATCCCGGGCAGTCAGCGGAACAGGAGGAAGACAACCAGATCCTGCGTCAACGCTGGATGGAAGAAATGCACCGCGCCGCTCCCGGGGTGGACTGGCGTGCCATCGAACGGCAGAACGCGCGCGAGGCCTGGTTGCGCAAACAGCAGGGCTACCAGTCGCCCGCCGCCACGCAGGGGAGCTGGGATGAAGTCGGCAGCCGCAACCAGGCCGGCAGCACGGTGGTGGCGGTTCCCTCCAGCGACGATACCGAGCTCTATCTGGGCTCAGCCCTCGGCGGCGTCTGGCGCGCCAACATCGACGGCAGCAACTGGCGCGCGATCAGCGACCAGGTCTACGGTGGGGTGAACAAACTACTCGCCATTCCGCCGACCAGTGGCAGCCAGGACATATTGCTGCGCGACGCCGGCGGCGGCCTGCTGCGCAGCCTCGACGGGGGCCAGAGCTGGAGCGAGCCGAGTGGTGATGCACTCGGCTCCACCTCGGTCAAGCGCATGTTGCTGATGCGCGACGCCCAGCACACCATCCTGGTGCTGGCGCGCAACGTCGGCTGGCGGCTCTACCGTTCGAACGACCGCGGCGCCAGCTTCAGCGAGGTCAAGGACCTGACCGGCTACTTCCCCGACATATGGACGCCGCGCCATCAGCTCGGTTCGATTTATCTGCTCGATGACGATCGCCTGTGGCGTTCCGACGACCTCGGTTCGACCTTTGTCAGCCTCGGAGCGCGGGCCCAGTTCCGCGCCGACGACGTGCACCTCGGCGGCCATGAAACCAGCGCCAACCAGACCTTCAGCGTTGCGGTCAAAACCGGCGGCGCGTGGGAGTTGTGGCGTACCACCGACGCAGGCGGCAGCTGGGCCTACGTCAACGACCTGCCGGGCATGTGGAACGCCTTCGCGACTTCCACCAAGTCACCCAAGCTGGTCGCCTACGGCGGCGTCGAGCTGTGGTATTCGCGCGACGAGGGGGTGAGTTTCGACAAGGTCAACGGCTGGGGCGAGTACTACGGCGACCCGGCGGGAAAATTACACGCCGACATCATGGGTCTGTCGGTGGTCCGCGACGACAACGCGGTCAACGGTGAGCGCTGGTACATCAATTGTCACGGTGGCACCTACGTCAGTGAGGACCGGCTGCGCACGGTGCAGAACCTGTCACTGGCCGGACTCGGGGTCAGCCAGTACTACGGCACCCTGACCAGCCGTCGCGATCCCGAGGTACTTGCGGTCGGTTCGCAGGACCAGGGCTACCAGTGGGGCAAGGTCAGTGACCCGGGTGGCCTGAACGGTCCGTGGGCCAACCTGTCGCAACTGATTTCGGGTGATTACGGACACCTCACTTCGTGGGACGGCAGCCACGACTTCGTTTACAGCGATTACCCCGGTTTCGTGCTGGTTCAGGTCGGCGAAAAGAATCCGTCCTTGCGCACGGTTGATTTCCCGCCCGGCTTCGGCGGCCAGTGGCTGCCATACATGACCGCCGACCTGACCGACAAGAAGGGCTTCTATCTGTGTGGCAACGTGTTGTGGCGCTACCAGGGCAACGTCGGCGGCAATGCCTGGACGCCGGTGCAGCACTCGGTCGGGTCCTTCCCGGCGCAGTTGTCGGCGGTGGCCTTTTCCAAGCTGGACCCGCAGCGCGCCTGGTGCTGCACCACCACCGGCCTGCTCTACTACTCGACCGACGGCGGCGTCAACTGGACGCAATCGGCCGACACCGGACCTGGGGCTCACTACTTCTACGGCACCACCATCGTGCCCTCGTCGACCAAGGTCGATGAGGTGTGGGTGGCCGGCTCGGGTTACTCCACCGCCGGTGTGCGTTTCTCTTCCGACGGCGGCGTGACCTGGCGCAGCCGCGCGCGGCAGCTGCCCCCGACCCTGGTGTACTGCCTGGCCGAGGCCCCGGACGGCAGCGGGCGCATGTACTGCGGGACTTCCAGCGGCGCCTGGGAATGGGATCCGCTGACCAAGGACTGGTCGGACATCCTCGGACCCGACGCGCCGGTCACCCTTTACTGGTCTGTCGAAACGGTACCAGCAAACAATCTGGTCCGCTTTGGCACCTACGGCCGCGGGGTGTGGGACTACGCTGCCGACACCGCCGGCTTCTTCCCCTACGGCGAACTGCGTGGAGAACCCAATACGCTGTCGATCGGCGCCAATAAGCAGCCGCTTCTCGGCACCACGGTCACGGTCAAGGTCAGCGGTGGGCTGCCCTTTGCGACCGGATTCCTCACCGTGTGCAGCGCGGCGGACGAGCGGCCCGATTTCGGCGGCACCCTATTCGTCGACCTGGCCACCGAGACCGACCGCATTGCGCTGAGCGCCGACGCCAGCGGCAGCGCCAGCGCGACATTCAATCTGCCAGGGAATCCTGCGCTGGTCGGAGTCGAGCGCTATCTGCAGGCTGTGCTTCAAGATGGGGCCAAGGCCGGCGGCTGGGCCATGAGTCACGGACTGCGTGCTCGACTCGGCGACCACTAGCGCGGTTAGAATCGCGCCAATGCCTTCTCTCGCCTTGCTCGTCCTGCGCCTGGTCTTCGGCCTGGGCATCGCCCTGCACGGATACCAGTCCCTCTTTATTGACGGACTCGATCTGCTCACCGGCTTGATCGAGGCCAAGGGCTGGCCGGCTCCGACGGCCTGGGCCTACGCGGCCAAAATCACCGAACTCGGCGGGGGTGTCCTGTTGATCGTGGGCTTCCTCACCCGCTGGGCGGCGCTCGCCTGCGCCGCGACCATGGGCGTCGCGATCTGGATGTCCGGCATCAACCTCGGCAACGCGCTGATCCCGCAATGGGAATCGGCCGCGCTCTACGGCGCCGCCTTCCTCGCCTTGCTGCTCAGCGGGCCCGGCCGCATGTCCGTCGACGGCATGCGCCAGCGCGCCAACGGCGCCGAGAGCGCGCCGCGCCGTAACGACGACGTCCGTCCCGCCGCCGCCAGCTCCGAGGCCTGGGACGGCAGCGAAGAAGCGGTGGTGTGAGCCAGCGGTCGCGCTATTCAGGGCGCGGGAAGCACAGCACCGGCACGTGGGCGTGGTGCAGGATGGCTTCGGCGACGCTGCCGAGGACCAGGCGACGGAAGCCGGTGCGGCCGTGGGTCGACAGCGTGATCAGATCGACGTCGTGCTTGGCGGCGTAGTCGGCGATCGCCTCGGCGATGTTGTCGCCGAGCGTGACTTCGCAATGGACTTCCAGATCAGCGTCGAGCAGGGCACGCTCTTCGACAAGGCGCTTCTCGGCGGATTCTTTCATGCCGAAGATGTCGGGATCTTGAATCGGCGGCGCCAGCGCCGCCCCGTGCGGCGCCACACGCAAGTCCTGCACCACGTGCAGCAGCGTCAGCCGCGCGCCGTTCTCCTTGGCCAGCGCCGCCGCCGGAGTAAAGGCGCGCATCGATTCCTCGGACAGGTCGGTGGTCAGCAGGATGTGGTCCA
>JAJFFB010000085.1 GCA_021776925.1 Planctomycetota bacterium
CGTGTGCGACGGCAGCGCCGAGATGGACGAGCGCATCCGCGCGGTGCTGACCAACGACCCCGGCATGGGCGTGGTGCGCCACGTCGACGCCGGTTACGACCGCGCCGAAGAAGTCCGCCACCAGCGCGGAGTCGACATTCCCTGAGCCGTGGTATCTTGCCTTGGGCTTCGGGCCTTGCACAGCCTGTCTGAGCCGATCTGATACCAGATGAAGCTATGATGGCTTCGGTCCAATGAAGGGCATGGTCATGGAAGTTCCCAACGGATTCATCTTCGCCTACAGACTCGACGGAAAGGGAGCTGGAAGTCCGGTCGGCCTTGAGGACCTCACCGGTCGGGTGCCTTCGCGAGAAACCCTTTGGGTCCATCTTGACTATGATTGCCCTTGGGCAAAAAAATGGCTTGATCTTGAGAGTGGCATTGATCCCATCATGCTGGAATCTCTGACCACCAAAGAGACGCGGCCGAGGGCTCTGGTGATCAACAATGGACTGCTTGGGATCCTGCGCGGGGTCAACCTTAATCCGGGTGCAGAACCCGAGGACATGGTTTCCATTCGGTTCTGGATGGAGGAAAACCGTATTGTGACTTTGCGGCATCGTCGCGTCATGGCAATCGATGATTTGAGTAAGGCGGTAGGGGCCGGATCTGGACCGGCTGGACCCGGGGAGTTCTTGGAGCAGCTTGCCGATCGTCTGGTCATTCGAATGGGAGATGCTGTTGCAGACGTGGAGGATGAATTCGACGCCCTTGAGGACGAGATCCTCACCAAGCAGACCTATGAACTCCGCCCGAAGTTGGCCAAAATCCGCCGGACGGTGATTTCTTTGCGTCGTTACTTGGCTCCACAACGTGACGTGATGTCTCGTTTGCACAGCGAGAAAATCGACTGGCTAGGCGATTTGGAACGGATGCGATTACGAGAAATCGGCGACCGTACGATTCGTTTTGTCGAGGACCTAGACTCGATTCGAGATCGTGCGACCGTAACTCAGGAAGAACTCAATAGCAGCTTGACCGAACAAATGAACAAAACGATGTACGTGTTGTCCATTGTTGCCGGGATCTTCCTTCCTCTTGGTCTGCTAACAGGATTGTTGGGCGTCAACGTCGGCGGCATTCCGGGGACTGAGAGTCCATGGGCTTTCACCGTCTTTTGCCTTATCATGGTGGCGATCGCTAGCTGGCAGGTTTGGCTCTTTAGGCGAAAGAGCTGGATCTAGTGGGGTGATGCAAAAATTCGGGAGAAATGTTTGGGCTGTTTGACGCCGGTTTCGTACCTTTCTTGGAGGTAGACATGATGACCAAGATGGGCAGACCCAAGGCTGAACTGATCCTCACGCAGGACGAGCAAGACGCACTTCGCCGGTTCGCGCGACGGCGCGTCGTCCGCAACGCCACCGCGATCCGAGCGAAGATCGTGCTGCGTTGCGCCACCGGTGCGGACAGCCAGGACGTTGCCGAGGACCTCGGCGTCAGCCAGGCCATGGTCGGCAAGTGGCGACGGCGGTTCGTCGAACGTCGCCTGGACGGCTTGCTCGACGAACCGCGAGTCGGCCGTCCACGGTCGGTGACCGATGCGGAGGTCGAGCGCGTCGTCGACTTGACCTTGCACGACACGCCCAAGGGCCGTACGCACTGGAGTACGCGATCGCTCGCCGCGGAGACGGGACTGACTCAGAGCGCGGTCGCCAGAATCTGGAAGGCCTTTGGCTTGCGGCCTGATCGAGCCGATTCCTTCTCGCTTTCGAAGGATCCGCAGTTCGTTGAAAAGGTGCGCGACGTCGTCGGCCTGTTCATGGCGCCAGCCGAGAACGCGCTCGTGCTGTGCGTCGATGAGAAGTCCCAGATGCAGGCCCTGGACCGCACGCAACCACTTCTCCCCATGACTCTCGGGCATCCCGAGCGGCGCACGAGCACCTACGCCCGCCATGGAATGACTTCGCTCTTCGCGGCGCTCGACATCGCCACGGGGCGCGTGATCGGCAAGACGTTTCGGCGTCACCGCTCGAAGGAGTTTTGCAAATTCCTGGATGCAGTCGACGAAGCGGTGCCGGCAAACCTGGACGTGCATCTGGTGATGGACAACTACGCCACGCACAAGACCGACCTGATAAAGCGCTGGCTGCTGCGGCACCCTCGCTACCATGTCCACTTCACGCCAACGACTGCATCGTGGCTCAACCTTGTCGAGAGCTTCTTCTCGATCGTCGAACAGAACGTCACCAAACGCGGAGTCCACCGAAGCACGCGAGCGCTCGAAAAGGACCTTCGCGCTTTCCTCCAAGTGCACAACGACGACCCGAAGCCGTACCGGTGGACGAAGACCGCCGATCAGATCCTCGACAGCCTACGTCGCTACTGCGAGAACGCAGGCCTCGTCCGTGACGAGCGGACGAGGCGGGTCATCCAAGGAAAGCGCGCCGCCAAGGCAAAGCCGCCAACCAAGAGCTAATCTCCCGAACTTGCAACTCACCCCACTAGGCTTGGGTTCGGTTCACTCGTCGCGAGAAAGACCTCCATCCAATGGTGATCCGAGGCGCGTTCTTCAACATCTGGAATTCCTCAGGATGGCTGGAAATGGCATCACTTGGTCCTAGAACAGCATGATCCGTACCTTCCTCCGCCGCCTGATTGGCGGCCAGCCCAAAATGCTCGCAGCCGGACAACCTGCCCCGCCTTTTTCTCTCGACGACCACAGCGGCGAACGCGTTTCGCTGGGTGACTTCGCTGGCAAGCGCGTGGTCCTGTGGTTCTACCCCAAGGCCGACACTCCTGGCTGAACGCGCCAGGGCAATGGATTCCGTGATCGAATCCAGGACTACGAGGCCAACAACACCGTCGTGCTCGGTATCTCGGTCGACAGCGTCGAAGAGAACCGCGCCTTCGCCGAGAAGTTCGACTACCCCTTCCGCCTGCTGAGCGATCCGACGCGCGAGGTCTCGCTGGCCTACGGCGCGGTGGCCTCGGCCGACGACCAGTACGCGGCGCGCTACACCTACGTCCTCGGCGCCGATGGCACCATCGAACAAGCCATCGACACCGCAGACCCGGGCGGCCAGGCCGCCGCGCTGCTCGAGAGCTTTTAGGCACTGCGGCCTAGGGCTCCGGGCCGCGGGCCTTGGGCCCCGCGGGGGGGGCCTAGCGGCTACTCGATTTCCACCGGCAGCACGTTGGTAAAGGTGCCGGTGCCGGGGCGCCCGGTGAAGGTCACCGCGCCCTGGATGTAGCCGACCGTCTTCCCCGACAACGACGAGTTGTTGGGAATCGGGAAGTTGAGCACCTCCTGGCCCCCAACCGGAATGGTGCCGAACACGGTCTGGTCGAGGTTGTCGAGGAAACGGTAGCCGTAGGGTGGCAGGTAGTCGGGCACCGCGAGCAGGTCCGGCGAGAAGCCCAGCGCGTAGCTTTCGCCGGCCTCGCTGTTGAGCGTCACGGTGACGGTGCCGCCGGGAACCAGATTGCCGCCGACGGCGATGCGCGGCATGTTGAGGGATTCCAGCGCCGCACGAACGTTGGGCCGCGGGCCGATCTGGCCGCCGGACCCTTGCGGGGTGCCGGTGGAGATGAGCAGGTCGCGCAAGGCCAGTGGGTCGAGCCCTTGGCCGAAGGCTTCGCGGTAGATGCCGTTGATCATGATGCCGGCTCCGGTCACGATCGGCGTTGCGCTGGAGGTGCCGGAGAAGGTGGCGGTGTAAAAGAACAGGAATCCGCCAGTCCCATAGAGATCTCCATAACCCGCGGTGGTGACGTTGAAGCCCCAGCCGTGGGCGTCGAGACGCGAGCCGTAGTTGGAGAAGTAGGCGATGTTGAGCGAGCTGCCGTCAGAAGCCCCGCACATCACCGCGCCGGAGTCGCGCACGTTGCGGTCGAAGGCACCACCGTAGGCGCCCGAATCGAGGTCGTTGGAACCATTGCCGGCCGCGGCATAGACATGGGTGCCGGCGGCGGTGGCGGTCTGCACCGTGGCGAAAATTGCCGGGTCGTATTCGCACGGATGCGGGCTCGGTGCCGAGCTATAGCACTGCACTTCGAGCACCACCACGTCGCCCGGCCCGGCGGCGTTGGCGGCGTTGGCGATGGCACCGGGGATGTTGGCGGTGTTGCCCTGGTGCGAGGACATCACCACGTCGGAGTGGTGCACGATGCCGAGCACGCCGAGGCCGTTGTCCTCGCCGACCAGCTCTCCCAGTACTGCGGTGCCGTGGTTCCACGGATAATGCAGCGGTGGGAAACCGATGAAGTTGCCTTCGGCGGCGTGCTTGATGTCTTCGTGGTCATCAGTCCAGCCGGTCTCGACGTCGGCGATCAAGGTGCCTTCGCCGAGCGCGCCGCTGAAATTCTCGCCATAGTCGGCGTCGATGCCAGTGGGGGCGGCGGTGCGGTAACCCTGTTGATTCTGGAAATCGGGTGTCGGCAGCAGCGGTTGCAACAAGGGTTGCGGTTGCGCGATCAACGAGGGCGGGGACCACGGCGCGGCCAGCGGCGCGGACGGGTCGCCGCTGCGGCTGAGCGGATAGGCGATCTCGACCAGTTCGTAGTGATTGAGCTGGTCGCACACCGCGCCCAGGGTTTCCTTGCCGGGCAGTTCCACCAGGAAGAACAGATTGAGGTCGTGGAGTCGCTGTCCGCTGCGCGCTTCGGCGCGCGCGCGCCAATCGTTGAGCCATTGCTCGCTCTGCGGCAGCAGCCGCGTGGTGTGTGCCTGCTGGCGATCGAACAACAGATTGATGCGATCGAGAGTCTCACCGTGGGCCTCAGGACCCTCCAGTCCGCTCGCTCCAAGGCGCACCCCGCTGCCGTGCACGAACTTCACCACCAGGCGCCGGTCGTGGTTTTCGGCGTGGATCTGGGTGCGCTGCGGCTTGGCCATCAACGGCGCCAGTTGCTGCTGAGCCGCCGCGGGCAACGCGCCAGCCAGGCAGGTGGCGAGTAGGAGAGATAGGAAACGCATCATGATGCGCTCCAGTCTAATCGAGATCGGCGCCCAGAACCCGTTTTCGTAACGCCGCCCCGAGGGCGCTCGCAGGCGTCAGCACGCCGCCGCGACGCGCCTCTCCCGCGGCCAGCGCCAGCCCGGTTTGCACCAGGCAGCGCACCGTCACGCGGTTGCCCGGATCACCAACCATGCTCCATTCGACGCTGTGGTCGGGGACCTCGCCGTCTCCGGCGTGCAGCGTCAGGTGGACGAAACCCTCGCGCATCTTGCGCGGCGACGGACCACGCCCCGGCCTGGGCCCGAGCGCACGCAGCAGTGCGCGGCCGCCGCGGCGCCGCATCATCCAGTCCATCAAGCGCAGGCCACGACCGATGTGCAGCGCGCGCCGGCGGCTGCGCGTGGCCAGGTATTCGTGGTAGCGCAGGGCGCGGCCATATCCCAATCCGTCTTCTTGCAGCAGTTCGGAACTGCGCCGCACCACCCACTCGTTGACGGCGGCCATCAGGAATGGCGCCGCCCAGTGCCCG
>JAJFFB010000086.1 GCA_021776925.1 Planctomycetota bacterium
GCGCTCGTGGCGCATCATTCCCGGGTTGTCGGAACCGTGCGGATCGTGGCAGGCGATGCACTTGTGCCGCCCGATCGGGTAATGGACGAACTTCTCGTTGGCCACCGATTCGTGGCACATCAGGCACAGCTTGCCGTCGGACTCCTTGGTGTCGAACCAGTGGTCATCGCCGGCCTCGTAGGGGGTGGTGTCTTCGTATTCGTCGTGGCACGAAAGGCACATGCCCAGCGCGGCGGGGCCGTGCGGGTGCTTCAGCTCTTTGTACTCCCCGTGGCACTCGGTGGTGACGCAGCTGGGCTGCTGTGGGAGGCCCTGTCCCGGCTCCTGGAAAAGCTGCGCGGTGGGCTGAATGAGGACCGTTGGAGCCGCCACGGGCTCGGCCGCCGAGGATGCGTATGCAACCATGGCGGCAGGGGCTACGACCGCAACCACAACCTGAAGAAGCCTGGGGCTGTGGCGGGTGGAGCCGAGTTTCTTTCGGTTCCGGTCCAAGACAGTTAATAGCTAATGCACCGGATTCGCGAAAAACAGCCCTTGTTCTCCACGAACATGCAACCTAATGCGGAGAATTTCGCCTACTCTCTGTCAATGAGAAAGGGGGTCGTTCGACCGTTAAAGAACCCTTGAATTCTGCCCGAAATCCTTGAGATTGAACGTAGGCTCAAGTGTCTTGCGCGCCTATTGCCACCGCTGTTTCGCCACCCTGCCTGACGGGCCAGTCTGTGTCCACTGCGGCTGGCACACCCGTTCCGCCGACCGGCGCTATCACTGGAACCAGAATCCGCAGATCCAGCGCATCGAGACCTGGATCAAGCTCTGCTCCGCCCTCATCGCCCTGGTCGGAGTCACCGGGCTCATCGCCATGCCGATGTCCGGGCCGAAGGCGGGGTACGCCCTCGCCATTCCGATCGGCTTCCACGTCGCGGTTTCCACCACCGCCTCATCTCTGACCCGGCACAAACCCTATTTCCGGCTGGACCTTCTATGGCAGTCGGTGTTCGTCTTCCTATTCGCATTTCTGCTCCTGCAGCGGTCGTATTGGGCCGCACCGGCTCTCGCCGCGTCGATTGCCTGCCGGATCCTGAGCAAGGCCGCCATGGACTGGAAAGCGCATCTCATGCACGGCCCGCTCCCCCCACCGGCTGCGCAAGCGCGGCGGACCTAGGATTCCGGGGCATCCGCCGCCCTCGCCCGAGGCCGGGGCAGACCTAGAATTCCAGGGTTGCCGTTGACCCCCTGACCGTCATGTCCGCACCGGAATTCCAATACCAGTCGATGTTCCCCGTGGCCGAGAGTGCGACGCCCTGGACGCAGCTCAGCACCGATCACGTCCAGGTCGTCGACTTCGACGGACAGCGGGTGCTGAAAGTCGCTCCTCAGGCGCTCAGCCTGCTCGCCAACGAGGCCTTCCGCGCCTGCTCGCACTTGCTGCGGCCCGGCCATCTGGCCCAGTTGCGCGCGATCCTCGACGATCCCGAGGCCTCTTCCAACGACAAGTTCGTCGCCTACGACCTGCTGAAGAACGCCAACATCGCCTCGGGCGGAGTGCTGCCGATGTGCCAAGACACCGGCACCGCGGTGATTCTGGGCAAGAAGGGCCAGGCGGTGTGGACCGGCGGCGGCGACGCCGAGGCGCTGTCGCGCGGGGTCTACCGCAGCTTCACCGAAGGCAATCTGCGCTACAGCCAGCTGGCGCCGCTGAGCACCTTCGAAGAGGTCAACACCGGATCCAACCTGCCGGCGCAGATCGACCTCTACGCGGTCGATGGCGAGTGTTATGACTTTTTGTTCATGGCCAAGGGCGGCGGTTCGGCCAACAAGTCCTTCCTGCTGCAAGGCACCCCGTCGCTGCTGCGTGAAGATCTGCTGCTCGACGCGATCAAGGAGCAGATCGGCAAGATCGGCACCGCGGCCTGCCCCCCCTACCACCTCGCGGTGGTGATCGGCGGCACCTCGGCCGAGATGAACCTGAAGACGGTCAAGCTCGCCAGCGCGCGCTACCTCGACGGTCTGCCCAGCGCGGGAAATGCGCTCGGCCACGCCATTCGCGACCGTGCGATGGAAGAAAAGGTGCATCAGCTGACCCGCGAGGTCGGTCTCGGCGCGCAATTCGGCGGCAAGTACTTCTGCCACGACGTGCGCGTGATTCGGCTGCCGCGCCACGGCGCGTCCCTGCCGATCGGAATGGGGGTGTCGTGTTCGGCCGACCGCCAGGTGCTCGGCCGCATCTCCGCCGAGGGCGTCTTCCTCGAGCAGTTGGAAAAGAATCCGGCGCAGTACCTGCCCGACGTCGTCAGCGCCGATCTCGGCGGCGAGGTGGTGCGCATCGACCTCGACCGGCCGATGGCCGAGATCCTGGCCGAACTCGACCGCCACCCGGTGCGCACGCGGCTGTCCCTGAGCGGACCGCTGGTGGTGGCGCGCGATCTCGCCCACTCGAAGCTGCGCGAGCGGCTCGAGCAGAGCGGCGAGCTGCCCGAGTACTTCCGCGAGTATCCGGTCTACTACGCCGGTCCGGCCAAGACTCCCGCCGGCATGGCTTCCGGCGCCTTCGGCCCCACCACCGCCGGGCGCATGGACGCCTTCGTCGACCAGTTCCAGGCCGCCGGCGGCTCGATGGTCATGCTCGCAAAGGGCAACCGTTCGCGCCAGGTGGTCGACGCCTGCCGCAAACACGGCGGCTTCTATCTCGGTTCGATCGGCGGCTCGGCGGCGCGCCTGGCGCAGGACTGCATCAAGAAGATCGAATGCCTGGAGTACGCGGAACTCGGCATGGAAGCCGTGTGGCGCATCGAGGTCGAGGACTTCCCCGCCTTCATCATCACCGACAACAAGGGCAACGACTTCTTCCTCGGCGACGCCAAGGCTTGAAATCGAGCCGCAAGCGGCGCCTGGGATCACGCT
>JAJFFB010000087.1 GCA_021776925.1 Planctomycetota bacterium
CGCAGCTGGGGTGCGGCGAAGCTGCGCGAGCGGCTGGAGGTCCATTTCTGGATCTGGGCGGCGTATCGGAACTACGTGCGCGGGGTGACGGTGCGCACGCGGGTGACGCCGGCGCAGGCGCTGGGGGTGGTCTCGGGGCGCTTTCTGCCGGAGCAGCTTTTGTACTGGCGCTGGCCCGAGTGGATGCACACTTACGGCCAATGAAAGGGGCCAGATTCTAGTGGTCCTGGTATTTGACTACCGACTCAAACAACACCAACTCCTCAACTCCCAAATCCCCCGTCATCTGTTCAATCCAAGCCTTCCGCGCCGAATTCCGCATCTCGTAATCCATTTCCAACCTCAGCCCTTCCTCCGCCTCCTCCAAGGTCAGCTGGCGTTGAGGTTTCGATTCAACCCGGCGCAGGATGTGAAATCCATACAGTGAAATCAGGATCCCTGAGGTCTCGCCATCTTCCAGCAAGAATGCAGCGTCGTTCAGCTCGCTGATTTGAAAGGCGCCGCTTTTGAGGAAGCCCATGTCGCCACCGTGCGAGGCATAAATGTCTTCCGAGTGTTCTTTGGCGAGTTCGACAAAATCGGCTCCAGCACGGATCTGTTCCAGCAGTCCTTCTATGTCCTGGCGGATGGCCAGCCCTTCTTCACCGCCGGCAGAGGGCGGGACCTTACGCAGGATATGAAGGAAGCGAGCCTCCTCAGTGGTGATCATGTGTTCCTTGTTCTGTTCATAATGCGCCTGGACCATTTCCTTGGTCACTGGCTTCAGGGTCTTTTCGAAGCGCGCTTCGTTTTTGTCGATCAGCACGCGTCGAGTCACCTTGGGTCGATAGTTGTCGAGCAAGTCCAGGAATTGAGCCTGGTCAATGTCGTCATATTGAGGGCCGGCTTTTTTCAGCGTCTTGCGGAATTCCGCCTGCAGTTCCTGCTCGCTGACTTTGATGCCGCGGATTGCGGCGTCTTGTTCGATCAGGGCCTTTTCAATCAGGTTGTCGAGGGCCTCGCGATAGGTGGCGAGCTTTTTCTCCTCGGGTAACTTGGCGTGAAAGAAGGTCAGCGGCACGATGCGGTTGACCTCGGCGCGGACGTCCCTCAGGTTGATTTCTGTGGCTCCGGCCTTGGCAATGACCTGGTCCAAGATCGGAGGAGCTTGTGGTTCCTGCCCTTCGTTGACCGCAGAGCCGGTCTGGAGGGCGAGAATCAAGAGGGCGGAAGTGTGCAGCATGGCTGGGCGGGAAGGGCCAAAAGGGACCCCTTTTCCCTAGGCATTGGCTACGGCACCAGCGCGGAAATTCAAGGTACTGCGTGGTTCCCTCTTGGAATCAACGGGTTATCGGCCCCGCTGAGGCCTCTACAGGCACCGTGCACGCGTGGCACCCCTATTTGATGTGGCAATCCAGGCACAGCTTGCCCTTTTTCGGATTGCGGGCCAGCATCAACTTTTGCCGCGCATAGGTGGAGTGACAGGAACCGCAGCCGAGTTTGCCCTGAAACAGGCGAATCACCCTGGGAAGCTCTCTTTCGTGGCGGTACTGGGGAGCCATATTGGGTTTGGGCATCGAGTCGTAACGGACGCCGATCGGGTGCATCTCCCGGATCGAACTGGCGCCGCCGGGATAGATCCCCGGAAGGTGTGGGTCCCGCACTCCAGAGACACTGGCAGTCGTGCCGTCGTGGCAGGAAAGACATTCACGGGTCTCGCGGTCCAAGCCAATGCCATTGCCGCGGTCCTTGCCGAAGCCGAGATGAGCCTTGCCCATCGACAGGCCGTGAGCGAGGGAGCTGGCGGGATCTGCCGGCTGATCATGGCAGTTCTGGCACAACGCGCGCGGGGATTGGCGCAGTAGTCCGCCGCCGCTGCCGGTCATCCTCAGCGTGTGATTGGGATCGGTGGCCTGATCGTTGTGGCAGGTCAGGCAGTCGAGCCGTTTCCCCGATCCCAGCGGGAGCTCGCCGGAGACCCGGATCGGGATTTCGACAGGATGGTCCAACTCCGTCGAAACCTGGTGGCACTGGGCGCAAGTCTGCGCGGTGTAACGGGCCGGTTTGGCGCCGTCCTCGCCAAGATCCAAAGAGTTAGAGCCGCCTGAAGCCCTTCCGCTTGCAGCGAGGGCGACAAGGACAACACTCGACGAGAGGGCAATCGGGATTTTCCAGGTCATGGGCGGGGGTGCTGGGTCACTTCTCTGGGCGACTCCTGGCTTCTCTTTTGCGACCGCCCGCGGCCAGTCTTTAGCGATCCATGCCCCGATCCGCCGGAAACCCTCCTCCAGGCCTATTTTGGGACTGTTCCGAGGGCCTGTTGTTGGTTATCAGAAAGGAGGGAATACGCCATCATTCCATGCTTGGAACTACCTCGAATCCTCACCGTCTTGCGGCCGCCATCGTGCTTGCCGCCGGGGTGACTCTTGCGTGCTCCGTTGAGCGCCATTACGAGACCCTGAGCATCTTTTTTGATGGGGTTCCGACGCCAGAGCAAATCCAGGCCAAGCGCGAGGCCGAGGCACGCCTGGCCTCTGGGGACTTTGGCGACCCCTCGCAGATGACCAGCGCGGAGCGAGCCGCCGCGCTGTCGACGCAGGTCGTGGCGGTCGAGCATTCGACCCACAAGCCCGTCGAAGACAAGAGATGTACAGATTGTCATGACATGAAGGAGGGCGATGCCGCCTCGATGTCGGGCTGGCTTTCGGACTTCCCCGAGCTGGTGGTCCCCAAGGAAGATCTGTGCGTGCGCTGCCATGACCGTCCAGTCGGGACCTATGTCCACGGGCCGGCTGGATCGGGCCAGTGTGCAATCTGCCACCAAGCTCATACTTCTCTGAACCCGCACCTGCTGCGTAATGCCAATCAGGAGATCCTGTGCCGGGCGTGCCACCTCGGCGGGACCTTCATGACCGAGGTCGACCACGAGGACTACCAGGGCCAGGACTGCGTCGAGTGCCACAACCCACACACCAGTGAGCGCAAGTACCTGCTGCGCGATCCACCGGCTGAGGCGGAGTAGCGAGTGCATCCATGCGCCTGCATCCTGCCGTCCTGTTGCCGGCCTTGTTTTTGTCCGGCTGCCAGTCCTCGCAACGGGGACCGGTGAAGCCTGGCTATGACAGCTACGGAGTCCTGGGCTTCAACGGGCAGGCGGGCCTGAGGGTGGAGGCGCGAGACGAAAGCCGATCGGGAAGGAACGGCAGGCTGGAGCACTCCGAACTGCGCAGTCGTGAAGAGATCGGCCTGAGCCTGCTGGCCTTTTACTATCACCCCAAGCTGGTCGAATTCGACCTGAACACCTCCTTCGGTCTGGAACAACGCAAGATCAAATCGACCGGTGCTCTGGAAAGCAACGCGGTCGACGGGCAGAACGTGACCTATGACTTGCGCGTGCGCCTATTCAAGGACCTGGACTATTCCGCAGAGGTCTACGCCTTGCGGACTGAAACCAAGACCCGCCAGTCCTTCTTTCAGACCAGCGAGGCGGTGGTCAATGAGCTGGGCATGAACGTCTTCGCGCGCGAGTGGTTTATCCCTTCGGTGTTGAACATCAACCACCACACCTATGAAGGGCGGGGCCTCAACGATTATTCGGAAACGCGCGACACGGTACGGCTCGAGGGCCGGCGCGACGACGAATCTGCCCACTATCAATACATCACCGAATTCAACGACGTCAAACTTGGCCTGGGCAGCAATCCTTACCGCGATGTCAATCTCTCTGGATCCGCCACCCACTATTTTGGTCAGGACAACGCCCACCGGCTGTACAACGGCGCCTTTATCCGCCGTCAAACCGGGAACATTACCAATTCAAATATGAACCTGAACAATTCCTACCGTCATCAGTGGCTGGAGAGCCTTTTCACCTCCCACGAATTCCAATTCAGTACCTTCGAACGCGACCAGTCGACCACCAACACCAACAACCTTTCGTCCTCGATTTCTCACCAGTTGTTCCAGAGCCTGACCAGCACCGCCGGCGGCCGTTTCTCGCGGTCTTCTTTTGGTGCGGGCAATTTGTCCGCCTACGGCTGGAACGCTTCGGTGGGCTACAACAAGCGCACGCCCATCGGCCGCTTCAGCCTGCAGCAGACCATGGACACCTACGTCCAGGACCGCGGTCCGCTGCAAGGGACTGCTCTTGTGCTCGACGAAATCCATGTCAACAACGCCGGAGACCCCTTGTTTCTGAGCAGCATCGCCATCGATTCTGCTTCCGTGGTGGTCACCGATCAGACCGGTTTGATCATCTATCTGGCCGGCATCGACTACTTCGTGATTCCGGTCGGGTCGCGCACGCGCCTGGAGATCCCGGTCGGCTCCAAGATCAACCCCGGCCAGACGGTCCTGGTGGACTACAGTTTCCAGCCCACCCCGGAACAGGAGGTGCGCACCGAGACCGTCGGCACCACGGTCTCCCTCGGCGTTTTCGAGCACGCTGACTTCCTGGTCGGACGCAGCCAGGTGCGTCAGGACCTTCTCGACGGTTTCGACGACGGCACCCTGGAAGAGTCCATGCGCTTTTTTGCCAGCGCGCGTTTCTACCCCACCGACAACATCGTCTTCGGTGGCGAGTACGAAGACTTCGAATCCAATCTGACGCCCTTCAGTCGCACGCGGGTATTCTTCGACTACAACCGCAACTTCGACCAGAACTACGTCTGGCAGACCACGGCCAACCTCTACAAGTCCTCCTTCGACGGAGATTCCCGGGATGAATACGGCGGCTCCCTGAGTTCCTCCCTGGTCGCCTACGTCAACTTCAACACCCAGGCCGACGTGCGCCTGGAAGCGCACCGCAACCGCTTCCGCACCGACGACGGCACCGGCTTCATGTTCGAGGCCGGCTACCGCAAGTTCTTCCGTAGCACCACGATGTCGCTCCAGTTGCGCTACCTCTCGGAACAATTCGACGTCGCCGACGACCAGGATCTGTTCAGTCTAGAATTCGTTATGTCACGGCGTTTCTGATGCGCGTCCTCACCGCCCTGTTCGTAGTCATGCTGGCTTCCTGCACCGCAGGACCGGGCGAGTTCATCCGTCGCCCTGAAATGCCGATCTCGTGGCCGATCTACGAACCGCATCCACGGATCAGCGTCCTGTTCACCTATCACGACGTGCGCGACACCGACCGCTCTCCTGGTTTTCTGACCAGCATCGGCGAGTTCCTCCTCGGCCAAATAGAGCACAGTGTCATGTCGCCTTACGGCATGTGCCTGACCGCCGACGCGCAGACCCTGGTGATCGCCGACACCGGGCAGGGCGTGCTTCACTTCATTTCCTTGATCACCGGGGTGCACGAAGTCGCCAACGGTGATGAGCGTCATCCGCTGGTCAGCCCGATCGGCGTCACCGCTCTTCCCGACGGCCGCATCCTGGCGACCGATTCGAGCCGCGGCGAGGTCCTGGTGTTCTCCGCCAGCGGAGAATTCCTCGAGGCCTTCGGCAGTCCGCGCGAACTCGGCCGCCCCACCGGCATCGCCTGGGACCCGGTCGGCGAACGCATCCTGCTGCTGGACACCACCGGCGGACGCCTGCTGGTCTACGACCAGGCCTGGCGTCTGATCCAGTCGGCAGGAGAACCCGGCAAGCAGGGCGGCGCTTTCAATCATCCGACCAATCTTGCCGTGGCTGCCGACGGCAAGATCTTCATCACGGATTCACTCAACTTCCGTGTGCAGGTCCTGTCCCCCGAATTCGAGCCGCTGCACAGTTTCGGCATCGTCGGAACCGGACCCGGTACCTTCGCCAAACCCAAGGGCATCGCGCTGGACAGCGAGGGACACGTCTACGTGGTCGATGCGATGTTCGACAACGTGCAGATCTTCGACCAGCAGGGGGTCCTGCTGCTTACCTTTGCCCAGTCCGGAAGTGGTTTCGGCGGGCTTTCCCTGCCCTCTGGCATCCACATCAGCAAGGACGACCGCGTCTTCGTTGCCGACGGCGGCAACGCCAGGGTCCAGGTCTTCCAGTACCACTCCGTGCAGCCATGAACCCGCGAAACCACCTGCTCCTGCTCTCCGCCGTTGCGCTTCTGGCCAGTGCAGCCAGCGGCCAGCAGACTTCGGTTGTCGACACCAAGCACAACCTCTCCACCTCAGGACCGGGCCCCTACCGCGCGGTGATCGAATCACGGATCTGCATCTTCTGTCACACCCCGCACCGTGCCCGGACCAACGCTCCGCTATGGAACCGCGAAGATTCCCGCGAGACCTACGCGGTATATACCAGCAGCACCTTCGGAGGCACCCTCGGGCAACCGAATGGCGCCAGCAAGCTGTGCCTGTCGTGCCACGACGGCAGCATTGCACTGGGTGCGATCGTAAGTTCCGAAACCGAGATCGAGATGTCGCCGGGCTACAGCCATCTCAACTCGGGTTCGTCCAGCATCGGCACGATGCTGCACGACGACCATCCGGTGTCTTTTCATTACGCTTCCTCCAAGGGCGGCAGTGGTCAGGACTACCACGACGAGAGCACCCTCAACGGCCCGGTCGAGCTCGACGCCAACGGTTACGTGCAGTGCACATCGTGCCACGATCCGCACAACAACCAGTTCGGCTCCTTCCTCGAGGCGAGCGACCGCCATTCTGGGTTGTGCCTGTCGTGCCACGACCCTTCCGACTGGCCCGGTTCTTCTCACCAGTCGTCCAACGCGACCTGGGATGGTGTCGGTACCGATCCGTGGCCGACCGCCAATTACGCCACCGTGGACGAGAACGCGTGCGCCAACTGCCACGTGCCGCACGGCGCAGGGCATCCGCAGCGTCTGCTCGAAGACGCCGCCGAAGAGCAGAACTGCCTCAAGTGCCACAACGGCCACGTCGCAAATTTCGACATCGGCAACGAGATCGCGCGCATTTCGGCGCACGTGCCTGCCGCCACTCTCGGAGTGCACGACCCGGTCGAGGACCCGCTGTCGATGGCCCGCCACGCCGAGTGCCAGGACTGCCACAACCCGCACGCGGTGCTGCCGGGATCGGCTGCCGCGCCGGGTGTTCCCGGGCCGTTGACGGGCGTGGGCGGGATCAACACCTCCGGCCAGGTGGTCAGCCGCATCAGCAATGGCTATGAACTGTGCTACAAGTGCCACGCCGACAACAACAGCGGCGTGGCCAATATTCCCCGCTTCCACCAGCAGACCAACGTACGTTTTGAATTCGACCCGCAGAATCCGAGCTATCACCCGATCGAAGCGCCTGGGGTGAACCAGAGCGTGCCCAGCCTGAAGCCGCCCTACACCACGCAGAGCATCATCGCGTGTACCGACTGCCACCAGAGCAACAATTCGCCCGACGCCGGCGGCAGCGGTCCGGCCGGGCCCCACGGATCCAACTTCAGCCCCATCCTGATCGCCAACTACCGCACCGAGGAATACGTCGAAGAAACCGCCTCGGCCTACGCGCTGTGCTACCGCTGTCACAGCCGTGAATCGATCAAGCGGGATGAATCCTTTGAAGAGCACGACAAGCATATCCGCGGAGACGACGTCTCCTGCTCCGCTTGTCATGACAGCCACGGGATCTCCTCATCGCAGGGGAACTCGACCAACAACAGCAACCTGATCAACTTCAACGTCTCCTACGTCACGCCCAACAGTCGAGGAGAGTTGGAATTCATCGATGAAGGCTTTCGCCGCGGACGCTGCAACCTGCTCTGCCACGGTGAAAACCATCGGGATTACGATTACCAGCAATAGGCGTCCATGAAAACGATTCTGTTGACCTTGACTCTTCCGGGTCTGGGTTTCCTCGCCAGTCCTTTCACCAGCGCCCAGGAGCCTGGCCACCAAGACCCTTCCCACGAGCCCCCGCATGAACTGCCTGCGGACCAGACTTGTCTCGACTGCCATGACTCCCTGCTGCGCGGCAAGCTGATCCATGAGCCAGTGGAAAAGCAGACCTGCGAAGTCTGTCACCCGCAACCCGACGCCAAGCTCCACGTATTCGAGACCGATTCCGACCAAACCGCTGCCTGTGCCGCGTGCCACGACCAGGCGGTGGGCAGCACCGTGCACCAGCCGGTCATGGAAGGGGATTGCACCTCGTGCCATGATCCGCACCATTCGCAAGGGCGCGGTTTGCTGCGGATCGACGACCAGGCCGAGCTATGTGCGACCTGCCACGAAGACAGCCCTGATTTCCGCGTCGAGTTCCTGCACGGACCGGCTGCCGCGGGCCTGTGCTCCCTGTGCCATCAGCCGCATGCATCCGACCAGCCCCAGCTGCTGATCGAGGATCTGGTTTCCCAGTGTCTTTATTGCCACACCGACCGCTCCGACCTGCTTGACGGCGCTGAAAACATCCACCTGCCGGTCGATGAAGACTGCAGCCTGTGCCACGACGCCCATGCGTCGCCGAATCGCTACCAGCTTCTCTACGAAGGAAAGAAGCTGTGCTTCCAGTGCCATGACTCGGTCAAGCAGAAAACCAATTTGTCGGTCGACCATGCTCCGATCAATGACGAGCGCAGCTGCCTGACCTGTCATCAGCCGCACCATTCCGATCTGCCCTTCCTGCAGACCCGCCACGTCGACGAGATGTGTTTGAGCTGCCATACCGAGGCGGTCGAAACCAATGACGGAACCCGGCTGGCGGCAATGGGCGAAAAACTGGCCCATAAATATCGTCACGGACCGATCCGCGAAGGCAACTGCAGTGCTTGTCACGACCCGCACGGATCGGAGGATTTCCGCATTTTGCGGCGGGCTTACCCCGCCACCTTCTACGCGGCCTTCAATCCGAAGCTCTACCGTCTGTGTTTCGGCTGCCACGATGAGAACACCTTCCTCGAGGAATTCACCACTACGACCACCGATTTCCGCGACGACGATTTGAACCTGCATTATTTGCACGTCAACCGCGAGACCAAGGGTCGCGCCTGTCGCGCCTGTCACGAAACCCACGCCTCGGATCAATCCAAGCATTTGGCCGCCACCGTTCCATTCGGCGGTTGGGAAATGCCGATGAACTTCAAAAAGAACGAGCAGGGCGGAAGCTGTGCGCCTGGATGCCACTCGGCCAAGACCTACCGGAGAGAGCCATGAAGACTTTGCCAGGACTCACCGCCTTGATCGGTATCGTCCTGCCGGTTCTGGCCTTCAACTCGCCGCAGGATCCGCTCCTGCCGGCATGTGCCGATCACCGTGGCGAATCCATCGACTGGGGAGAATTCGCCGGACATTCGGTCATTCTCTATTTTCACAAGCCCGGGCTGGATTATTCCATGCGCGGCCTGGAACAAATTGTTGCCGAGCTCGCAGCCTCTCAGGTCGTGGCCGAGTCCACCCTCCTGGCGGTGGTGGCCTTTTCCGACCAGAGCCTGGACGATGTCGTTCAATGCACCGATCGGGTCGGCCTGCACACGCTCACGATTGCCGATCCTGGGCGCAAGGCCTTTGGTGGTTTCCGCGTGATCGCCTATCCGACCGCGTACATCATGGACCGTAAGCGCAAGGTGGTTCACACCAGCAAGGGTTTCGGTCCCAACTTTGCCTTCCAGACCGTGGTCGCGGCGCGCTTCGGTGCCGGCCTCATCGACCGCCCTAACTACGACAGGCTGATGCAGGGCGATGCCCTCGCAGAGGTTGATCCTGCATTGGTACGCCTGCACCGAATGACCCAGGTCGCCCGCAGGCTGGCGGCGGCTGGTGATCCTCAGGGGGCCTGGCGGTTGTTGGAGCCAGCGCTGCAAAAGACCAGCGGTGACACGCCGGCGCTGGAACTTGCCTTCCGTTTGCACCTCGCCCTGGACAGGGTCGATCCCGCCGCGGCGGCTCTGGCTGAGATCCGCGCGGGGCATCCTGATTACGCCCTGCTCCCGCTGCTGCGTTGTCGCCTGGCGTTGGCGCGCCACGATCTGGATCTTGCCGAACAGGAATTGGCGGGGGTGCGGCCGCGCCTCTTTCCCGAAGCCGAGTTGCTGCGCGGCATGCTGCTGGAGGCGCGTGGCGATTTCGAGCAGGCCGCGGCGGTCTACCGGACCAGGCTCGAGCAGTTGCTGATGCTGGGCTCGGTTGCAGGCGCCGAGCCCGCACTGGGCAAACGCTGAAATCCCTCTCCCGGGCTTCCCAAAGAGATGAGATGATCGAGGCCGCGCCATGACCAAGACCGCCCTTGCCGCCGAATACAGTGCCTCGGAAGAGCTCGCCAACGCCTTGACCCACGGGGTGGGGGCGTTGCTGTCGGTGGCTGCGCTGGTCATCCTGACCGTGTGCGCTGCTCTCAATGGCGACGCTTGGCACGTGGTCAGCTGCGCTGTATTCGGTTCCAGCCTGGTCATTCTGTATAGCGCCTCTACTCTTTATCATGGGGTCCGCGCGCCGCGCGCCAAATCCTTCTTCAAGGGTCTGGATCACGCTGCGATCTTCGTATTGATCGCCGGCACCTACACCCCCTTCGCCCTGGTCAATCTGCGCGGTCCTTGGGGCTGGACGCTGTTC
>JAJFFB010000088.1 GCA_021776925.1 Planctomycetota bacterium
GCCCCACGGCTCGTCGTAGTTGAGCGCGACGTCGAGTGCAACCGCCGCACGTAACAGGTCGAAGGCGCGCGCGTAGTCCTTCTCGCGGTAGGCGATCTCACCGGCCAGGACCTTGTCTGCCACCGCCAGGATTTCGCGCACCGGATTGTTGAACAGCAGACGAGTGGCCGGCACCGCGTCGCGAGCGAAGAGGAAAGCCATCTGCTCGGCCCTGGCATCCGCGACTCTGTCCATACTCGCCAGGGCAATTCCTCTGGCGTAGTGCCACACCGCGCGCGCGGCGTAAAGCTCTCCCTTGGGCTTGGGCTCGGCGAGCATTTCCTCCCACATGCCGAAACGCACCATCACGTGATAGGGCGTGGCCAGGAATACGTCGAGGAAATCCAGTGCGCCGGCGAGCAGTTCGTCCGGAATTTCTCCTTTGATGCGTCGCGCGGCATCGAGCGCCAGCTCACGGCGCCCTTCGAACATCGCCCCATAGGCGACGAAGTGCAGATTGTGCAAGCGGTAGAGGGTGTAGGAGTTGTTGCTGCCCGCGTAATCGACGAAAGCGTCGTCGACCTCGACCGCGCGCAGGTTCACCCGCACCACGTCGTCGTAACGCCCGGTCCAGGTGTAGATGTGGCTGGGCATGTGGATCAGGTGCCCGAGTCCCGGGGTCAGCTCCTCAAGCTGGCGCGCGGCGGGAAGCGCCTTGCCGACCTCGGGCCCCGCCTCCATGGCGTGGATATAGAGGTGGCACAAAGCCGGGTGCGTAGGCCAACGGCGCAGGGCCGGCTCGAGGACCGCGCGGATTGCAGGAGTTTCCGCGGCGGCCTGTCCGTCGGCGCTCCAGAGTTCCCAGCGACGCAGCTGCATCAGCGCTTCGGCGGTCAGCGCGGCAACGTCGGCGTCTTCCGGATAGGCCGCATAGACCGCGCGCATGGCCTCGGAGTATTCGCGGTCCAGGCTCCCTCGGTCCCGGGTGGCAAGATCGGAATAGCGCGAGGCCAGGGCGCCGATCAGGGCGTGCTCCAGCGGTGTACACCCGGCAAGATTTTCTCTGGCCTGCGCCAACGCGCGCATGGCCGCTTGGTTGGCTTGCGGCGAGACCCCCCCGGAGTTGTAGTTCGGCCCCAGCGCGTAGGCCTTGCCCCAATAGGCCATGGCGCATGCCGAATCGGCTTCGATCGCGCGCTCGAAACACAGCACCGACTCTTGGTGATTGAATCCGAAGGCCAGGCCGAGGCCGCGGTCAAACCACAGTTGCGCTTCTGCCGAAGTTGTGGTCACCGTACGGTGCACAACGCCGACGTCGAAGTGCAGAGGGGTGTCGCCCTCAGAAGCTGGCCCCTGACAAGCAGCAAGCGCGAGCAGACAGAGAACCAGTGTGCGGCGAGGGTGGAGCATCGACAGGACAGATCCTATCTACCCGACGACGATTAGATCCAAAAGGAAGAAGACTGCCAGCCAGCCAATGGCAATCGCGGCACAGAACAACCCGAGATGTAAGCGGGTTGCTTCTCTGCCACCTTCTTGCGTGTATCGCAATGAGGCACGCAGGAGCCAGCGGTCGTGGGCGAGCTTGCCAAGTACGCCTCCGGCCACGTGGAAATAAAGGAGATTGATCGGCAAAACCAGAGTGCAAGCGACTTCGGCCGCCCAAAGAACCGCGCCCGCGCGCAGAGCCCAGGATGCCTTGATGGATTCCCCCACCCTCCGGAGCGACTGGAAAAGGGCCAGGCCCAGGCCGATGGGCCCGCAGAAGAAGCCAATGAAGACCAGTTGACGCATGTCGAAAATGGGTTTTCGGGACCCAATATCGACTTGGACTGGCATAGGGTCAGAATCTGGCTTTGAGGGGTTTTCCATGTAGTTGACACAGGGCAACTTGAGTAGACAATCATAGAAACGCGCCTCGGCGCTGTTTACCGCCGCACAAGTTCTCTAGCAATAGCAATGAAACACAAGCATCCCCTCGCGGCCTTTTTTTTCTCCCTGCTCCTTTTCCCATTGCTGGCGTCTACAGGGATCGCCCAGATCCGCACGGTCTGGAGCGAGACCGTTGATGGCGGTGTGGACGACGCCGGATACCACGTCGGCTACGACAGCCTGGGCAACGTCATCACCACCGGCTGGGTGTTCGACGCGTTGACCGACTACGACGTTTTCGTGGCCAAGCACGACCCCAGCGGCCAATTGCTCTGGTCGTTGAGTTACGACAGCCCCGACCATCTCGAGGAGCACGCCACCGACCTGGTGGTCGACGCCAGTGACGACATCTATGTTTCCGGCGTCTCGGAAGGGGCCGGCACCGGCATGGATTTTCTGATGTTGAAATTCAGTTCGGCTGGTGGGCTGTTGTGGGCGCAGCGTCATGACGGGCCAGTCAGCGGCGACGACTGGGTGCAGCTGTTCGGACCGCTCGCGGTCGACGGCTCCGGCTCCGCCTATCTGACCGGATACACCACCACCGGTCCAGGGCAGCGCCAGATCACCACGGTCAAGTTCCTCGCCGACGGCACCAAGGAATGGGTCCGCGACACGCCGGGTCCAAACCCGGCGAGTACCGCCTCCGCCGGAGAGTCGCTGCAGCTCGCCCCTTCCGGCGCCCTATACGTCGCCGCGTCTTCGCGCAACGTGGCCGGCAACTCCGACTACACGCTGCTCAAATACGACGGCGGCGGGACGCTTCAATGGGAGCGGCAGTTCGACGGCGTTTATGGATTGGATGAAACCCTTTACGGCCTGGCCATCGACGCGAGTGAGAACATCTACTTGACGGGCCTTTCGGATACCACCGGCGGCTTCGAATACTGCGTCGCCAAGTTTGATTCGAGCGGCAACTTCCTGTGGGAAGGCCGCTACGGCGGCGTTTCCGGCTATCACTACGGCTGGGTCATCGACGTCGATGACCTGGGCAATGCCTACGTGACCGGTGCTTCAATGTCGACCGGTGGCGAGTACAACATCGTCACGGTCAAATTCGATACCAACGGCGTGCTGCAGTGGGCGCGGCGATACAGCACTCCCTTCTTCGGCGAGGACTGGGGGCGTGACATCGAGGTCGGGCCTGATGGCAACATCTACGTGACCGGCTACGTCTGGCAGTGGTTCAGCGCCGGCCACGACATGGTCACCTTCAAATACGACCCCAGCGGCAACCTGCTCTGGGAGATGCGGCACGCCGGCAGCGCCGCCGGCAACGACGCCGGCTTCGGTCTGCGCGTAGACGACGAGCTCAACGTACTGGTCGCCGGGATTTCGGTCGAAAACGGAAGCGGAGCCGACGTCCTCACTGTCAAGTACAGCCAGTCGCCGCCGCCCAGCCTGGCAGTCAGCCCAGACCCCTTGCTGGCCGGCCAGATCGGCACCTTCAGCGCGATTGACTTCGAACCCGGCGTCCTCACCTACCTCGCCTACGGCCTGAACGGCCTTGGCAGCACCAGCGTGCCTTTCCTCAAGGTCACTTTGGGCATCGCTCAGCCAACCCAGGCGGGCGCCGCGCTGCCAAGCGACGGCAACGGCGCGGTCGACTGGAATCTGATGATTCCGGGCAACGCCGGCGGCACCGCGGTCTGGTTCCAGGCGGCGCAGTACAACCAGGCGACCAACGTGGTTGCGACCACGGTTCAATAGAACTGCGCGTCGTCGATGCGCGTTCCGTAGCCGGATTCCTCACCACGGGGAATCCGGCAAGCGGATGCGCTTGTCGGCGCTGGCTTGCGACTCCGATAGCCGCAGCAAGCCGATGCCGATGCCAGCGGCTCCTTGCATGAAGCCGGTCTGGGCGATGAGCAGATCCGGGCGCACGCGATGCTCGGCGTGGATCCAGCGGCGACCGCGACCAGTGGTCGTTGCCCGCTCAAGGAGATCGTTGCTGAGGCTTTCCGCGATCGCGCGGTATTGCCTTATGCCGGTCACCCGGTACAGCTCGTCGAGGAAGCCGGCCACCCCGGCCGAACCGCAGCACTGGCCGAGGTTGTTCCAGAATCCTGGCGGCCGGGTTGCGGGAATCCCGCTGTCGATGACGGCGCGCGCGGCCCGGTGCACTTCCTCGAGCCACAGGTCCTCGCCGGTGACCTGCCACAGTCGGTAGTAGAGCCGTGCGGTACCCGGTGGTCCGTGACACCAGCCGAGGTAGTACAGGTCCAGGCCGTCGGGTTCGTTGTGAAAGAGCAGTCCGTTCTTGCTGGTTACAGAGCGCAGGTAAGTGGCGCCGCTGAGAGCTGCTTCCAGATAGGCCTGGTCCCCGGTGCCACGATGGAGTTCAACCAGGAAGTAGGCGACTCCAGCGGTGCCGTGGGAAAAGTTCGGCATCAGCCGCGGGTAGTCGGCGGACATCGGCCACTTGGACCCCGTCGCGGTCGGCACCCGCGTGGCGATGAGTTCCCTACCCGCTTGCGCAGCGGCATCCAGCGCACCCGGATGACCGATGCGGTCACCGGCGTAGAGCAAAAAGAGGCCGATGCCCGCGCTGCCGCTGATGACATCGGTCACTCCGCTCCAAGTGGCGCCATCCTCGGTGGCACGCGCGGAATCCAGGATCAGGTCGACGCAGCGCAGCGCGCCTTGGTGATAGCGGACGTCCTTG
>JAJFFB010000089.1 GCA_021776925.1 Planctomycetota bacterium
GTCTTCGTTCAGGTCGGCGACAGCCAGACCCATGGCATTGGGCACCCGCAGATCGGGAATCGACTGTGTATCCAGCTCGAAGGTGTTGTCGCCGCGGTTGTGAAAATAGACGCTGGTGCCGGTGTCGGCGATCACCAGCAAATCCATGTGGCCGTCCTGGTCGAGATCGACGAAATCGGGAACGAAACCGCGCACGTCCTGCAACCCGGCCTGCAAGCCGCTGGCCAGGGTCTGGTCGCTAAAGGTGCCATCGCCGTTGTTGCGGTAGAGCGTGTTGCCGTCGGAGAAGAAAACGTAGGCGGCGACGAAGAGGTCGAGATCTCCGTCGTTGTCGTAATCGCCGAAGGCGGCGGCGTAGCAGTCGTTGTTGGGCGAGGGCGCGTTCACGCCAGCGGCTGCTGCGACCTCGCTGAAGGTGCCGTTGCCATTGTTGTGATAGAGCAGGTTGTTGCCGGCACCGATCGCTGCGGCGGGTCCGAAGGAGCACAGGTAGAGGTCGTCCCAGCCGTCTCCGTCGTAATCGCCGACCGCGGCGCCGGTTCCGCAGTGCAATGCGGTCAGGCCCCAGGCTGCGGCCTGGTCCTGGAAGGTGCCGTCCTGCTGGTTGATGAACAGCTTGTCGGGACTGTTGCCGCCGCTGAAAACGAACAGGTCCGGCCAGCCATCGGCGTTGAAGTCGCCGACCGTGCCGCCGCCGACCATCATCACCGAAGGGTGGGAGGGCGCCGGGTCGTGCACCATGTACAGACCGGCGTTGGCGGCGTCTTCGAAGTAGTCGGCCTGGGCAAAGGTGAGGGCGAGGAGAGGGAGGAGCATCGGCGGGGCGGGAAGGCGGGAGCGGATTCGAGCGGTGGCTACAGCGGGTTGCCGTTCTGATCGTGGGCGTAAAGGCGCAGACCATCACGATCCGCCCCACTCGGGATCCATTGGCGGATGACCGCCGGATCGGTCACCCCTGGATCGGTCAGGGCGTGCAGGAAGGAGATCAGCTGATCGATCTGCTTCTGGCTGAGGCTCTGGTCGACGACAGTGGGGAAGCCGTTGCTGCGACACCAGTAGAGCTGCTGCAGAGCCAGGGTGGTGTTGGCCACGGTGTCCTGGGTCTGCACATCGGGAGCAAGCTGGTTGAAGTCGTAGTTCTGCAAGGCCTCGGCCGGGTTCAGGTGGTGGCGCACCACCGCTTCGAGACTGGTGTAGCCACCGGCGTGGCTCCACGGTCCGGTCTCGGCGACGTTGAGCAGCGACGGCGTGCGGAAGGCGTAGAGGTGCTGCGGCAGACCGTCGACGAGGAAACGGCCAACGTCGAGGGTGTGGCCGATGTTGACCGACTGGCCGCGGCCGACCTGCGGCATCGCCACCACGTAGAATTTCTCGTCGGTGAAGAAATCGCCGCCATGGCAACTGGCGCAATCGGCGCCACCGCCTGCCGTCGGGCGCAGGAACAGCAGCGCGCCACGTTTGGCGTC
The DNA here is from genome assembly GCA_021776925.1 of Planctomycetota bacterium. GTDB lineage: Bacteria > Planctomycetota > UBA1135 > UBA1135 > UBA1135 > JAJFFB01. The sequence continues at coordinate 1,467 of JAJFFB010000089.1, forward strand.
GTCGTCGATGGCCAGATCGTCGCCAGCCACGTATTCCGACCACGGGTTGGCAACGAAGACCTGCGATCGTTCGTATTCGCCCATGGCGATGGCGATATTCTGCTCGGTGATCAGGTCCTGGGCGGTGCCCAGCGGATCATTGAAGGCGACGCGGAAGGCGTCGAGCCAGTCGCTGTACGGCATCTCGCCGGCGCCGATGCCGTAGTCGCCGATGCGCGCGGCGAGGTGTTCGCGGGTCGGCTGCGGAAAGTTGCCGAATTCGAAGGTGAAGCCCTTCATCTCGTCCATCGAGGTGGTGGGGAAACGCGCCTGGGCCATCGGCAGGTTGGTCGGGCACCGGGGATCGGACTGGGGGAAGCCGACGTCAGGCGAAGTAATGCCCTGACCGTCGTCGCCGTTGGCACCGGGGGTTTTGCCCAGGCTCTCGATGCGACCGTTCAGAAACATGACTTCATCCCACATCCCCATGTTGAAGGTGGTGGGAGCGTTGCGCGGAATCGTCGGGCCGCCGTCATAGTTAGGCGATCCCGCCGCGTGGCTGCGGCCCGGTCCGACCAGGTCTTCGACGACCGCGTCTACGCCAACCCCGACGGACAAGGCATCACCACCCCCCAAGGTCGGATAATGGCAGGTGGCACAGGCGACGTTCATGTCACCACCGAGCCCCTTGGTGAAGAACAGTTCCATGCCGAGCTGCGCCAGCGGATCGTTGATCGACGGCAGGTTGCGCCCGATGGAAGGATCGCCAGTCAGGCCATGACGCAGGATCTCGGCGCGCAATTCGGCGTCGAGCCGGCTCTGTCCGCTGCTCGAACCTCCCGGCGGCGTACCGGTCTGGCCGACGCTGCTGGTTCCTGAAGAAAGGCTACGCCGTTGGCTCTCGGCGTCGTGCAGACACGCGGACAGAGTGGCGAGGAGGAGAGCGAGGGGGAGAGTGGAACGCATCAGGGATTCGGGGATGAAATGGATGCGCGACGGAATGCAAACCGCCGGGGGAACAGGCCAAGAAAGGCCTCCATTGGAGTATGCCAGGAGTTTTGGGGCGCGATGAGAACCAATCCAGGAATTTTCAATCCTCGCCGATGTCGATCGCCTGGCGCGCCAGCTCCCCAGCCTGGTTGAGTTGCTGTCCGGCATGAAAAAGTGTCATCAACGGCTGCCCGGCCTCGACCCGCGCGCCACGCTGGGCATGAAGCACGATGCCGACACCCCAGTGCACCGGGTCACCGGCCTTGGCGCGGCCTGCACCCAGGCGCCATGCGGCGCGGCCGAGCAGGCCGGCGTCGAGCCGTTGCAAGCGGCCGGAGGCGGTGGCCTCGATCACCTCCCGGGCGCAACCGGCGCCGTGCAGCGGCGCCTCGGGGTCGCCACCGTGCGCGCGCACCAGCGCCTGCCAGCGCGGGTAGGCGTCGCCGCGCGCCAGACAGTCACGCGCTCGCTGCCCCTCGCCACTGAGCAGCACGACAAGTTTGCGCAGGTCTTCCGGTCCCCCCCCTTGCAGGCACTCCACCGCTTCGACGACCTCGAGCGCGTTGCCGATGGCGCAGCCGAGCGGCGTGTCCATGTCGCTCAGATGGGTTTCTACTTCCAGCCCGCTGTGCGCCCCGACGGTGGCCAGCGAGGCAGCGAGTTCCTCGGCCTCGGCGCGCGTGTGCATGAAGGCGCCGCTACCACACTTCACGTCCAGCACCAGACGGTCGAGCCCGGCCACCAGTTTCTTCGACAGGATCGAAGCGGTGATCAAGGGCACCGAGGGCACCGTGCCGGTTTCGTCGCGCAGCGCATAGAGAATGCGGTCGGCAGGCGCGACCTGCTCGGTCTGGCCGTTGATGAAGCAACCGACCTCCTCCAGCACCTGGTGCAGTTCAGGCGCCTGCAGATCGGTGCGATAGCCCGGTATCGACTCCAGCTTGTCCAAGGTGCCGCCGGTGATGCCGAGGCCGCGTCCGGACAACATCGGCACGCGTAACCCGAGTTCGGCCCACAGGGGCGCCAGGATCAGCGACACCTTGTCACCAACGCCGCCGGTGGAGTGCTTGTCGACGAAGGGGCCGGCGATGCCCGGCCACGCCAGGCGTTCTCCGGAGTCGGTCATCGCCCGCGTCAGGGCGGCGGTTTCCGGGGCGGTCATGCCACGACAATTGACGAAGGCCAGCCACGCCGCCGCCTGCGGCCGGGTGACGCTGCCGTCGACCACCCCGGCGACGAAGGCCTCGATCTCGACGTCCGCTTGCACGCGCCCCAGGCGCCGATCTTCGAGCCAGTTCTGGATCATTCCAGGATTGTGCAGGCGTGGCGCAAAAGCTTCCAGAAAGAGCCTTGCCAAGTGAGGGGGCGAGGCCTAAATTACTTCACCCGATTAATGAGACTCTGTCTCAATAAGAACGTGAAACCTGTCTTCGTCCTGCTCGCCCTGACAATCTCCTGCGCCGCCCAGAGTGGCGGCCGCATCGAGCGGCAGCTGGGCATGATGGGCACCGGGCTCAAGATCGTGGTCGAGGCGCCGAGCCGTGCCGCGGCCCTGGAGGCCTCGGAGAGCGCGGTACGCGCGCTGGAGAACGCCGAAGCCCGCCTCAGCACCTGGAGCGACCAGAGTGAGCTGGCCCAGCTCAATCTCGGTTTGGCCCCCGCCGGGCCGCTGCTGCACCAGGAACTCGCCGATGCCCATGACTGGGAGCGGCGTACCGCCGGCTGCTTCAACCCGCGCCTGGCGGCGCTGGTGCGCTGCTGGGATCTGCGCGGCGGCGGGCGTTGGCCCGCCCCGGCCGAAATCGAAGCCGCGCTGGCCTCGAACAGCGGCTATGAAGAGGGTGGCTTCGGCAAGGGCGCCGGCCTGCGTGCCGCTCTCAGGGCGCTCGCCGACAGTGCCGCCCAGCGGGCACTGCTCGACCTCGGCGGCCAGCTCGCCTTCCACGGCCGCGGTCCCTTCCGCGTCGAGGTTGCGCACCCGGGTGATCGCACCCTGCCGGTGGTGGCCTTCGAGGTCAGCGGCGGCTCGGTCGCCACCAGCGGCAATAGCGAGCATCGCCTGATGCCCGACGGCATTCCTTTCGGCCATATCCTCGATCCGCGCAGCGGACGTCCGGCGGACGACTTCGGCAGCATGACGGTGTGGGCCGACGATCCGCTGGCCGCCGACTGCCTGGCCACCGGCCTCTACGTGATGGGCCCCGATGCCGCCCTCGCCTGGGCCGAATCCAATCCCGGCATCGAGATCCTGGTGCTCCAGGATCACCCCGATGGCCTGCGCGTGCGTGCCAGCAGTGGCCTGCGTGCGGCCCTCGAGTCCCTCCTCGAGGGACTGGAACTTACACCCTGAACCATGAAACCCTTTCTTCTGATCGCTGCCAGCGCCCTCCTGCTGGCTCCCCTCGCCACCGCCCAACAGGATCCGGACAAGCTCGACGAAGTCATCCGCCGCCTCGACATCCTCGACCAGGAAATCGAAGGTCTGCGCATGACCGACAACCCCGACCTGCAAGGGGGCAGCATGTTCGGCCTCGGTGAAGCCGCGTCCAAGGTCTACCACCAGGGCGAAGGCCTCTCCATCGGCGGCTATGGCGAATTCCTCTACACCGACCGCCTCGGCAGTGAAGCCGACGTCGCCGACATGTTCCGCGCCATCATCTACTTCGGTTACCGCTTCGACGACAACTGGGTGTTCAACTCGGAAATCGAATGGGAGCACGTCGATGAGACCGCGGTCGAATTCGCCTACCTCGACTACCTGCACAGCAACGAAATCAACTTCCGCGTCGGCCACCTGCTGGTGCCGATGGGCATCGTCAATGAAATGCACGAGCCGACCACCTTCTGGAGCCCCAACCGGCCGCAGGTGGAGCGCTTCATCATTCCTTCGACCTGGCATGAAAACGGTGCCGGCCTATTTGGCGAAGTCGAAGGCTTCTCCTACAAGGTCTACCTGATGAACGGTTTCGATGACGGTTTCGATCTGGCCGGCGACGGCCTGCGCGATGGCCGCCAGAAAGGCTCCAAGGCCAAGGCCGTCGATCTGGCCTACGTGGTGGCCATCGACTGGAACGGGATCGACGGCCTCAACCTCGGCGGCAGCGTCTTCATGGGCGATTCCGCGCAGACCGACGCCGGACCGTCCGACTTCGGCACCTCGGTGTACGAGATCCATGGCCAGTACCAGAACGGCCCCTTCCAGGCGCGCGCCTTGTGGGCAGCGGCCAGCGTCGACGACGCCGACAAACTGCCGACGCCGAGCGCCAGTGACGATCTCGGCGGCTGGTACCTCGAAGCCGGCTGGGACGTCTTCGCCGGCAATGGCGACGAGGACTCGCTGGTCCCCTTCCTGCGCTACTCGGTCTTCGATCTGCAAGAGGACAGTGCTGCGGATACCGAGGTGACCCGTATCATGGCTGGAATCGCCTGGCAGCCGATCTCGCGTGTGGTGTTCAAGGCCGCCTACACGCAAGAGGAATTTGCTGGCATCGACGACAACATCCTCGAGCTTTCCGGCGGGTACATTTTCTGAGCCTGTGCTCTTGAACCTCCTCCTTCTGGTTGCCAGCCCGGCGTTCGCGCCGGCGCTGGCAGCCGCGCCTCCCGACCTCGGCGGCGGCGACGGCAAGCCGCTGCTGACCAAGGAAGAAGCGCTGAAGCTGGCCTTCGGCAAGGCCAAGGTCGAGCGCGTCGCCACCTACCTCGACAAAGCCCAGGCCAAGCGTGCGGCCAAGCTCGCCGGCAGCAAGCTCGCCAGCGCAGCGGTGCGCGGCTATCGCGCCAGCCTCGACGGCAAGTGGGTGGGTACCGCCTATTTCGACACCCACAAGGTACGCACCAAAGGCCAGACGGTGATGGTGGTGGTTGGCCGCGACGGCCGCGTCGTGCGCATTGAACTGCTGCAGTTCGCCGAACCGCCTGAATACATTCCGTCGCCCAAGTGGTATGCCCAGTTCAAGGGCAAGAAACTCGACGACAAGCTCGCCATCAAGTCGTCGATCCGTGGCTTCACCGGCGCCAGCCTGACCGCGCGGGCCACCACCTCAGCGGTGCGCCGCGTGCTCGCCGCGCACCAGGTGGTGATCGAGATCGAGGCCGCCAAGAAGAAGAAAAAGAAGAAGCAGGACCAACAGACCACTCGCGGCGGTAGCGACAAGCCCGCCGCCAAGGATCCGCCGAAGTCGGTGCCCCCTGCGATGAAGGACGCCGCCGACGGGATCCGATGAGTCCGCTGGAAGCCCGCCTCAATCACTGTGCCAACCTGATCGTCGGTGGCACCGGGCTGGTCTACGCCTGGACTCTGTACTTCGCCGAATCGGACGACGAGTTCTCGCTCCTCAATCATCCGTGGCAGGACGACGTGCAGGCGCTGCATCTGGTCACCGCCCCACTGCTGATCTTCTCCGCCGCCACCCTGTGGAAGCAGCACATCTGGGCGCGCATGGTCAGCGGCCAGAACAAACGCCGGCGCACCGGTCTGATCCTGACCAGCACGCTGTTCCCGATGATCTTCTCGGGATATCTGCTGCAGGTGGCGATCGACCCGACCTGGCGCAAGGTATGGATGTGGGTGCACCTGATCGCCTCGGCCCTGTGGCTGGTCGGCGCCCTGGTACATCCGCTGGCCGGCCGCTTCCGCCGCCACGGCGAGCTGCTGGCGCACAGCGAAAAGGTCATTCCGGCGCGGACCGGCCGCGCCACCACAGCGCGCCGGCGACGCCGACAGAACCGCTGAGGTTGGCGACCAGGTCCCAGCCGGTGTTCTGATAGCCGCCGACGTTGGTTTCGGCCATGGTCAGCGTGGCGACAAACTCGATGACCTCGTTGAGCGCCCCGAAGCCCATGCCCGCAGCCGCGCACAGCACCGCCATCCCGAAGCTGGGATAGGGCACCGACAGGCGCGAACGCAACGCCTGCCAGCACACCCAGGTGGTCAGACCGAAGCCGAGGGCGTGCACCACCTGGTCGTACTTGAGCCCGCCCGGAATCAGCCACAGGTTGTAGAGCACGCCGGCGTCGCCGACCGGAACCAGGCCGCCGGCCATGTGCGCCGCTCCCCATAGAGACAGTCCCCACAACGCGCCCCCGCTCAGGCGCACACGCTTGTGCAGAGCCAGCACCGCGGCGACCAGTGCCGCCATGACGGCAAGGTAATAGAGGAATTCGAAGTTGCCGCCGACCACCGCGGCCACCCCGGCGGTGGCCACGTAGATCAGGGTGAACCACAGGACCCGGGTCTCGCTGCGTGTGAGCACCGGCACAGCATAGGATGGAGGCATGTGCGGGCGCTTCACCCTGAACCTCAGCAGCGAGGATCTGCAACGCCTGTTCGCACTCAGCGAGGCCCCCGAGTGGAAGCCGCGCTGGAATCTGGCCCCCGGCCAGGATCTGCCCACCCTGGTCGCCGCCGGAGACGGCCTGGCGCTGGAGAAAGCCTATTGGGGCCTGCTGCCCTCCTGGGCCAAACCCTCCATGCGCCCGATGATCAACGCCCGCGCCGAGACCGTGGCCGAGAAGCCCAGCTTCCGTTCGGCCTTCCGCCAGCGCCGCTGCCTGGTGCCGGCGAGCGGTTTCTATGAGTGGCAGAAGACACCGGCCGGCAAGGTCCCCTACTGGATCCACCGGCCTGGTGGGCGGCCCTTCGTCATCGCCGCCATCTGGCAGCCGCGCGCCCCCGAAGCCAGGCCGGGGGATCGATCCGCGGCCGGGGCCGAGGCGGGTTCCGGGCGCAGTTTTGCGCTGTTGACCACTGCGGCCAACGCCGACGTCGAGCCGATCCATCACCGCATGCCGGTGATCCTGCGCCACAAGGACTACGCCCGCTGGCTCGACCCCGGACAGGCTTGTGCCGCGCTGCTGCAATCCCCTGCCGCGGGGTTGCTGCAAGCGCATCCGGTCAGCAGCCAGGTCAACCGGGTGCGTTTCGATCAGCCCGAGTGCATCGAGCCGCTGGCAAACGACGGTGGTTTATTCGAAGACCACCAATAGCCACGGCGCTTTATTCGAAGACCACGTTCAGGTCGCGGCTGCCGGCTTCCGCCTCGCGGCTGGTGGTGCGGCCGTCGGGTGCCTCGAATTCCAGTTCGAAGCGGCCACCATAAAGACCGCCGCAATGGAAGCGCCCTTCGCTGTCGGTCAGGGTCTGGTCGAGCTGGAACACCTGCTCGGGCGGCAGGCCCGGGTAATTTGCGGCCAGTTCCGCGGGCATCAGGTCGAGCCCGCGCAGGCGCACACGGGTATCGGGCAGCGGATTGCCGGCTGCATCGAGGACCTGGCCGGCGATCGGCGCAGCGGTAAGCAAAACGACCTCGGCCGCATCTCCGCCGCTGACCTCCAGCGGCCACATCACCGTGGCGGCGTAGCCAGGGCTGTGCAGATAGAGGCAGGCGTCGGCATCTTCGGCCAGGCCGGCCAGTTCCAGACTGCCATCGGCTCCGATATTGACGCGGCGATTGGTCTTGCCGAGATAAACGGCGCGTCCGGCGGTGATCGCCTTGCCTTCAGCGTCGCTGACCTGCAGGCGCAAGGTGAGGCCGGGATCGAGTTCGACGGTCACCACCGAAGTGTCGGCTTCGATCTTGCCGAAGAAACGCAGGAAGGCGGAGTGAACGACGGAAATGTTCCAGGCCTCTGCGTCGGGCACCAGGGGCAGGGTGAAGTTGCCATCCTGGTCGGTCGCCACCACCCACTGGCGTGGCGGCAGGTAGACCAGGCCCTCGGTAGCGGATTCGGTGAAGTTGACGCGGCGCTTGGGTTCGCCGACGGAGACCTCGGCTTGCGCCACCGGTGTCCCGTCGAGAGCCAGGACCTGGCCGAACACGGTGTGCGCCGCAGACATTACGATCTCGATGTTCTTGATTTCGGCCCCGGGCCGGTTGACGCCCGCCGGCCGCGCCACTGCGATCTTGCCATCGACCAGCGCGGTCAGCAGGAAGCGACCGCCGGCCATGCCGCCGATACGGAAGCGACCCTCGGCGTTGGTGGTGCCCGAGGCGATCGCCTCGACGCCATTCATGCTCTCGATCTCCCAGCGGTCGTGACGGTAGCCGAGGATGCGCGCGCCGACCACCGGTGTGCCGTCGTCTTCGATCACCCTTCCTGAGAAGACCGCTGCGTCCTGCAGGCGGATTTCGACCTCGGTGCTTTCACCGGGCTGCATGAAGCGCTTGACGCTGGCCTGGCCAGGACCGTATTGGGCGGCACTTGCGGTGCTGACGGTCTCGACGTGGGTGATGAAGACCGGCGCGTCGACCGAATAACCGAAACTGCCGTCTTCCTGGGTGAATGCACGCACGCGGCCGAGGGCCTCGCCTTCGACCTGCCAGTAGAGGATCAGGCCGACCCCGGGAACCGGCGCGCCGGAGGTGTCGTGGACCACGCGCACGATCACCTGGGCTTCGGTCAGCGGATCCCAGATCGCACCGTCCTCGCCCTGAGAAATGCCGTCGACCGGCATCTGCCCGCCGTTCAGCTCGCTGTCAGGATTGCCTACCTCGACGCCGTCGCCGTTGCCCACGCCAGGATCGGGCTGTGCCGGCCCATCGCCGCAGGAGCACAGCAAAAGGGCCAGCAACAGGCTGGTGCGCAGGGATCCTCCCGATTTCATGGCCGAAGGATACCCCGTCCGCAGAGGCGAGCGCGCTGCTTGCTCATAGGCGCACGTATTCGAAGTCCAGTCCCTGGCCGTTGAGGCCCTTGGCCGGCGGCGCGATCCAGCCCGCCCACTTGCCGCTCTGATGACACGGCACCATCAGCGACTGCACGTACTCGCGATCGGCCGCGGAGGGCAGCCACTGATCGTGGTGGGCGTCGAAGTCAGCCTTGCTCACCGGCGCGCCTTCGAGGTCGAAATAGAGGCCGGTGTACAGGCCGATCGAACGATTGAATCGTCGGTTCGGCAGCCGGAAACGGAAGTCGATGCCGTGCCGCACCAGGATCTTGTTCCAGTAGTCGACGCCTTTCTGGTTGTCGTCGAGGTAGTCACTGCGGAGCACCTCGTTCATGGCGTTGCGCAACGGAACCTCCTCGCTGACCAGCTTGCCGTCGACCAGTTTCTCGATGGTGTAGCCGCCTTCGAGCGCGCTGTGGTCCTGGTACTTCTTCTCTTCGTAGGCGCGCCCCTTGAGGCCGGCGGCGAAGTAGTTGGCGGCGTTGGAAGAGACCTCGGCGCCGTACAGGTCGGTGGACGAACTGACCCAGAAGTTGATGTAGCGCTGGATCAACTCCAGCGGCATGGCGCCGTGCTCGCTCGGATCGGCGTCGGGGAACTCGTTCATGACCTCGCAGGTGCGCTGGATGACGCGGCCGATGCCGGTCTGGCCGACGAACATGTGGTGCGCTTCCTCGGTCAGCATGAAGCGACAGGTGCGGGCGAGCGGATCGAAACCCGACTCGGCCAGCGCCAGCAATTGGAATTTGCCGTCGCGGTCGGTGAACATGGTGAAGCAGAAGAAGTCGAGCCAGGTCTGGATCGGCTCGTTGAAGGTGCCAAGGATGCGCGGCCGGTCGGGATTGCCGGAACGTCGTTCGAGCAGCTCGTCGGCCTCGTTGCGCCCGTCCTTGCCGAAGTAGCGGTGCAGCAGATACACCATGGCCCACAGGTGGCGCCCTTCTTCGACGTTGACCTGGAACAGGTTGCGCATGTCATAGAGCGACGGCGCGGTGTGCGCGAGCAGGCGCTGCTGTTCGACCGAAGCCGGTTCGGTGTCGGCCTGGGTCACGATCAGGCGGCGCAATTCGGTACGGAACTCGCCCGGGACCTCCTGCCACGCCGGGGTACCGGCGTTGTCGCCGAAGGGAATGCGACGGTCGGCGTCGGTCGGCTCGAGGAAGATTCCCCAGCGGTAATCCGGCATGCGCACGTGACCGAAATGCGCCCAGCCATCGGATTCGACGCTGACCGCGGTGCGCAGATAAATCTCACGGTCGGCAAAATCGGACGGGCCCATCTCCTGCCACCAACGCAGGTATTCCGGCTGCCATTTCTCGAGCGCACGCTGCAGCCGCTTGTCCGCGGCCAGGTCAACGTTGTTGGGGATCTTGGATTCGTAGTCGATGGAGGCCATGGCTCGGTTCAGGTGCGGTTGTAGTCGAATTCGGGGCGGGTCGGGGTGCCGTAACACTGCAAGGCGCCGCTTGCGCCGACGGCGTTGGGGCGTTGGAAGATCCAGTTCTGCCACGCGGTCAGGCGGCCGAAGATCTTGGTTTCGAGGGTTTCAGGACCGGCGAAACGCAGATTGGCTTCCATGCCGGTGAGCGCATCGGGGCTGTAGCTGGCGCGCTCCTCGAGGTGCACGCGGATCTCGTCTTCCCAGTCGATCGCGTCGAGCGACTCGGTGGCCAGGCCGAGTTCGTCGGCGTCGGCGGCGTCGATCAGGCCGGCGCGGTCGAGCACCGCCGCGGTCTGTTGCGGACTGCCGAGGAAACGCGTTTCCAGGCGGGTAAGGCCATTGCCCATCGGCAGGGCGCCGCCGTTCATCACCGAGCAGCCCAGCTGCACCGGCGTGTCGGCGTCGTCGAGCACGTAGATGCGGTCACAGGCCAGAGCCACTTCGAGCCAGGTTCCGGCGAAGGCGGTGCCGCCCTCGGCCAGGGCGAAGAAGGACTTGGCGGTCATGTCGAAGCGCTTGAGCACGCGCTTGGCGTAGAGCATGACCTCGTGCACAAACCAGTGGTCAGCGGCGCCAGCGACCGCGGCGTCGGTGGCCAGCGCGACCTGCGGGTCGCCGACCACGCGCACCTCGACGACGTTGATTCCCGATTGATTGACGCGCAGGTCGAGCAGCGCCAGGTCGAGTTCGCGCAGGGCCTGGAAGTACCACCAGGAGGCGCCCTGTGCGTGCATTTCTGCGGCGCTGGCCGGCCCCGCCTGCGCCGGCAGCGCCAGGGTCAGGCGCGCGCTGCGGGCGGCGGGCTCAAGGTGGATCTTGACGTAGGCGCCGGAGCAGCACGCGGCGGAGCGCTCCCAGGCCACCCGCGCCAAGGCCACGCCGCTGCGTTCCGTCTTCACGCCGGCGGTAGCGGCGAGGGCGTGGGCCATTTCATCGCGCACCTCCTCGAAGCGGCTCAGCGGCGCGGTGGCATCGACCAGCCCCCACTCCACGGCGCGCTTGCCCTTGATGCCTTCCACCAGGGTCGAGAAAACGTCGGCGCGGTCGCGCCGCACCATGCGCTTGTCGACCACGCGGGTGAGGCCGCCGGTCCCTGGAAGCACCGCGAGTAGCGGTACCTCGGGCAGCGAAACGGTGGAATTGGAGTCGTCGACCAGCAGGATCTGGTCGCAGGCCAGCGCCAGTTCATAGCCGCCGCCCGCGGTGGCGCCATTGCACGCCGCCAGGCTGCGGATTGCAGAATTCTCGGCCATGTCCTCGAGCGACAGCCGCGTCTCGTTGGTGAACTTGCAGAAATTCACCTTCCAGGCGTGGGCGCTGGAGCGCAGCATCTGGATGTTGGCGCCGGCGCAGAAAACCTTTTCCAGCGCTCCGTCGATCACCACGCAGCCCACCTGCGGATGCTCGAAACGGATGCGCTGCAGCGCGTCGGCGAGTTCGATGTCGACCCCGAGGTCGTAGGAATTGAGCTTCAATTCGTAGCCTGGGCGCAGACCACCGTCGCTGTCGACCGCCATGGTCAGGCGCGCCAGGTCGCCGTCGACGCGCAGGCGCCAGTGGCGATAGGACTCGGGGGAGGTCTGGAATTCGACCGCTGTGTGGGCCAGGTCGGTGGGCGGGTCTTCAGTAGTAGGCATCAGGTTTCCTGTACGGAGGCCCCATAGTGAATCAAATTTCCCTTTAAATTGCAATAGTGAGCATTATACTTCCATTATGCCCGGCTCCGCTCTCCTTCAGGCCCTGGGCGACCGGGTGCGGTCGCTGCGCGAGGCGCGCGGTGACACGCTGGCTGAACTCGCTGAAGCCGCCGCGCTCAGCCGCCGCTTCCTGGTCGAGATCGAAAGTGGCCGGGCCAATCCATCGCTGCGCAAGCTCGCCGCGCTGGCCGGCGCCCTCGGCCGACCCCTCGCGGAGCTGTGCGACCTGCCGCTGGGTCCCCCGCCGCAGCGCTACGCGCTGATCGGCCTGCGCGGCGCCGGTAAGTCCACCCTCGGGCGCTTGTTCGCGGCCCATCTGGAGGTTCCCTTCGGCGAGCTGGACGACCACATCGAGGCCCTGCGCGGGCTTACCCGCGGCGAGATTTTTGCTCTTGAGGGCGCTGCCAGCTACCGCCGTTCTGAGGCCGACGCGCTCGAGGATTGGCTCGCCCATCACGGCACGGGCGTCCTGGCGGTGCCCGGCGGCATTGTCGAGTCCCTGCCGACCTACCAGCGCCTGCTTGCCACCTGCCGCACGATCTGGCTGCAGGCAGCTCCAGAGGAACATTGGCAGCGGGTGGCCGCCCAGGGTGACACCCGTCCGATGCGCGCGGACCCGGCGGCGATGGAGCGCCTGCGGCAACTGCTCGAAGAGCGCTCAGCGGCCTACGCCAAGGCCATGGTCCACGTCGACACCAGCGGTCGCAGTCCTGGCGACTGCCTGGAAACCATCCTGGATACCATCTTCCACGGCGCCTGATTCAGGCCGCCACGGCTCTGAAAGGCCGGCCGGGATCCACCTAGATCAGCGCAACAGGAGGGCTTATTCAGCCAGGTCGTGGCTGACCTCGTTGGTGCCGGCGGTGGCATCTCGGGGACTGACGGTCATGTGGATGGCAAATCCGAATAGGAATACCACAGCCACAATGGCGAGGAAGGCGGCGAGGGGACGGTCGTCTTGTTGGCGCACGGTGAGGGGAGAGTGCGAGAACCTGAAGGAAAAGGTTGGTGGGCAGTCGGAACTGCCACGCTTGGATAGTAACACGCTTTTTGGGGAAAAAAGCTCAGGAATCCGGACCGAAATAGCGAATTTCATGGTCGCGACTCTCCTGCAGGCGGATTTCCACCAGCTCCAGACCCGCAGGTAAGGCCTGAAGCAGCCGCTCCCAGCAGATTCGGCACAGGTTTTCGCTACTGGGCACCACCCCGCGGAGGAAAGCGACGTCTTGATTGAGATTGCGGTGGTCCAGAGGCGCGACCACCTGCTCCCGCAGAATGCTGTCGAGGACCGCGTAATCGACCACCAGGCCGGTGGCGGCGTCGATCTCGCCCTCGACCGCCACCTCGATCAGATAGTTGTGGCCATGGCCGTGGGCGCTGAAGCACACCCCAAAGGCCTGCTGATTCTCCTCGGCGGTGAATTCTGGGTTGGCCAGACGGAGCGCGGCACAAAATTCCGCACGGACTAGGACTCGGGCTCGGACCACGGTGCTGCTGATTCTAGACTCGCCGCATGGACCGGACTGCCCCTCCCCCCGCGCGCAGCGAAGCCACCCGGGCCGCCTACGGACGCGCCCTCGAAGCCCTCGGCCACCAGCGCCCCGACCTGGTGGTGCTCGACGCCGATCTCTCCGGCAGCACCAAGACCGGGGTGTTCGCCAAGTCCTTCCCCGAACGCTTCTTCAACATGGGCGTGGCGGAGATGAACATGGCCGGCTATGCCGCCGGATTGGCGTTGTCGGGCAAGCTGGTGTTCTTTTCCTCCTT
>JAJFFB010000090.1 GCA_021776925.1 Planctomycetota bacterium
AGCAGGTCGCCGCGCATCGTGGTCCGCGGTGTCGCCAGGCGGCGCCCAACGCCGAGGTGGCGGCGTGGGCGATCCTCGGCCTCGGCACGGCGGCCAACCTCGGCCGCGAACTCGGCCTGATGTCGGGCGCGGCGCGCAAACACCTGTTCCAACAGGCCGGCCGCCTGCTGCTCGAAGGCGGCGCGCAAACGGCCTCAAGCCGCGGAGGATAGGCGTCCGCTGGCGCGCGTGGATTCGCGGGTGGCGTTGCGGTTTGATTCGCGGGTGGCGTTGCGGGTGGATGGGGTCGCCACCCTCGCCTAGCCGGCCGTGGATAAAGTGCTTTCGTTCCATGGCAAGTGGTTTTGTTCCCTGGCAAGGAAGCTGGTTCCGCCCCTATCTTTAGATAGGGGAGGGTTCTGCTGACGCCGTCCAGGGGGAAAAGACGCTGCCGTGGGGCGGAATGACTTTGTCCACGGTCAGCTAGGCTGGTGGGCTCAGCCCCCGACCAACCATGAGCCGCATCTCCATTCTGACCCTTTCGCTCGCCCTGCCGGCGTGCACCCTGACCGCTACTCCCGCTACCGCGGCAGATTCGCTTTCCCCCGCTCCCGCAGCGGCGGATTCGCTGACCCCCGCCGCGGCGGCCGCCGCCACGCAGGAACTGCCGGCGACCATGCAGGAGATGGTGGCGCAATACCAGGCCGACGTCGGCACCCTGGAGCGCGTCTGGTCCTTCCCTTTTTCCGCCGCCGGCCACCAACGCATGGTGCGCCTGCGCCAGGACTGGTTGCAGAGCCTCGACGCCTACCCCTATGACCTGGTGCGGCGGCCGTCGAAGATCGATTGGCATTTGTTACGCAACCGCGTCGCCCACGACCTGCACCAGGCCGAGATCCAGGCGCGGCGGGATCAAGAAGCCACGCCGCTGGTCACCTTCGCGCCGCCCTTGATCGCGCTGCTCGACGCGCGCGCGCGGCGTCAGCCTGCCGACGCACGCGCCGCCTCCGAAGTGCTGGCGGCGGCGGTGACCGCGGTCGAGGATTTACGCAGCGCCCTGCACGAACAGCAGCATCGCGTCGACGCGCCGGTCGCCAACCGCGTCGCCGGGCAGGTGCAGCAACTGCGTCGCAGCCTCGGCCAATGGATGCGTTATGGCGAGGATTACGACCCGGTCTTCACCTGGTGGTGCATGGCGCCGTGGGAAGCCTTGTCGGCCGAACTGGAGGAATACGCCACCTTCGTGCGCAGCGAGGTCGGCGGCATTCGTTCCAACGATCCGGATCAGCTGATCGGCGACCCGATCGGGCGCGAGGCCTTGTTGGCGGCGTTGGCTGCCGAGCGTCTGCCCTACGGTCCCGAACGTTTGATCGAGATCGCCGAGCGCGAGTTCGCCTGGTGCCTGGCCGAACGCCAAAAGGCCGCCGCGGCGATGGGGCTGGGCCAGGACTGGAAGGCCGCGCAGGAGCAGGTCAAGCAGGCGCACCCGGGTCCGGGTGGTCAGCCGGCGGTGATTTCGATGCTGGCCGAAGAAGCGGTCGCCTTCCTCGAAGAGCGCGATCTGCTGACCATTCCGGAGCTGGCCAAGGAGTGCTGGCGCATGGACATGATGTCGCCGCAGCGGCAGAAGTTCACCCCCTACTTCACCGGCGGCGAGGTGATCTCGATCTCGTACCCGACCGAGGGTATGGCGCACGAGGACAAGATGATGTCGATGCGCGGCAACAACCTGCATTATTCGCGCGCCACGGTGCATCACGAACTGATCCCCGGCCACCACCTGCAGGGATACATGGCGCAGCGCTGGAACCCGCACCGGCGTTCTTTCTCGACGCCGTTCCTGGTCGAGGGCTGGGCTCTGTACTGGGAGATGCGGCTGTGGGATCTGGGTTTCCCCAAATCGCCCGAGGATCGCATCGGCATGCTGTTCTGGCGCTCGCACCGCTGCGCGCGCATCATCTTCTCGCTCAATTTCCATCTTGGAAAATGGAGCCCGGAAGAATGCATCGACTTCCTGGTCGAGCGTGTCGGCCACGAACGCCGCAACGCCACCGCCGAAGTGCGCCGCTCGATCCAGGGCGGCTACGGCCCGCTCTACCAGGCGGCCTACATGCTCGGCGGCCTGCAACTGCGCGCGCTGCACGACGAACTCGTGGTCCACGGCAACTGGAGCGAGAAATCCTTCCACGACGCCGTCCTGCGCCAGAACTCGATCCCGATCGAATACCTTCGCCAGGCCCTGCTCGACACCCCCCTGCCCAAGGAGTTCCCGGTCAGCTGGCACTTCGACGGCTGACGCGCAAGACAACCGTCAGGTCATTTCTCAAGCCAGGGCCCACCTTCCTTCCAGTGCCACGGAAACTGTGAATCCTCCAAAATGCTATTGCGAACCGGCCCGAGGAAAAGGGTGATCTGCTCGCCGATGTCGGTGAAGCGGGATGGCGGTGAAACTCGAACGGCGCCGGAACATGGAGCCGTCGAAGGCGAAGGAGTTGGACAGCGCCCAGTTGTCATGAAAGTCTTTCATGCGGCTATTGCGTACACGGGATTTCACCGATGCCGCTACGTTTGGTGTCCTATCGATCTGATGTCGAGGGCCGCGCGCAGGCGGAGTGAAGGGAAGACCTCTTCCATGCGGGTGAGTTCGCCGACGCTCGCTTTGCCTTGCTGAAGAGCATCGACTAGCGCCTCCATCGCGATTTCCGGCCCCACGTGTCGCTCGAAGCGGAAACAATCGGCGACCGTCCGGGCGGGCGAGGTGATCCGGGCCGGGACACCCTCGAAGCTCCTCGCCTCGACGCCCATGGTCTGCGCGGGACCGCTAAAGCGAACGAAACGCAGCTTCAGTCCCTCTAGCCGAGGCGGGCGAGCCTTATGCGGAATGGCAAGCCAGACCCGCGCTGGAGACTGGGATCCGATCCCGTGAACGCGCAGAGCCGACAGCAGACAGACGATGCTGTTCGGAATCCGTGCGCAGGCCATCGCCAGCGAGTAATCCTCGGTCGGGTCAACGTCCGCCAGCCGGTAGAGCCCCCGGGAGACATGTTCTACGTGGCCACGGCGGACCAGTGAACGCAGCTGGTGGCGTGTGAGACCCGCTTCGACCATCTGGCTCGGGCGGAAGAAAGCACCAAGCCCGGCCGCTCGCAGACACTCTGCGGGACCTGAGCCCTTGGTTTGGCCACCCGAAATGCCGGCATCATCCACCATCATGCCTACATTATGAGCTATTCAAGCCCATTTCGGCGCAAAAAGTCGGCATGGAATCTTCATATGCCGTCATTTTGAGCTGTTTTCACTCCTCTTACCCCCTTCGCTTGCAGTATGGAGAGATTCTCCAATTCCATCCAGCGGAAATACGCTTCGAAATCCTCGAGAGGCCGAGGGGGCTGGAAATCAAAAAAGTAGCGGTGGAAGATGAACTCCTTGTCCAAAAAACCGCGTCAGTTACGAAAATAGCCACGCCCCGCAGAGTCTTTCGCTCTACGGGGCGTGGCACCCATGCCAAAGCGGTTAGAGCAGCCGCAGGGTTTGGCTGACCCGGCAGGTGGCGAGGTCGAGGACTTGCAGGAACACGACGCCGCAGACCTGCGGGGGCACCGTGGCCGACATGCTGGCCTGGCCGAAGGCGTTGGTGTTGAGCACGCTGGCGATGGCAACGTTGCCGCTCAGGCCGAGCCGGGTTCCGGCGCAGGGTTTGCCATTGGGAATGGTGAAATTGCCGAGGTTGTCGGCGCGCAGCAGCGCCACCTTGTCCAAGCGGGTGGCGTTGTCGACCTGCACTGTGAAGTTGGGGCAGCTGCCGCTGAGGGTCATGGTCAGCGGCGGGTCGGGCATCACCGCGCCCTGGATCACGTGGCCCTGATGGGTCACGCCGAATTGCTGGATCTCGAACAGACTGGTGACCGGGTCGAAGAACGACGGCGCGTTGGCATCGAGATCGCTCAGGAAGGCGAGGGTGATGTCGAGGTCGGTGGTGGTGATCGGCGGCCGCTTGACGAACTCGATCGAAGACATGTCGATGTTGATCGCCAGTTCCTGAATGTCGGTGCCGTACCAGGGAATGAACAGGTCCAGAAACTCACCGCTGCCATTTTCGAACTGGCCCACCGGATAGGTCCACTTGAAGGTGCCGGTCATCTGCAGCGGCGGGTCCAGCGGGTCGCTGATGTCGGGCAACAGCCAGACGTCATCGAGCGAGAAGGTCACGGTCTTGGTCTGCGCCGCAGCCGTGCTGGAAAAGGCCAGCAGGCACGCAAGGATCGCAGCCCAACGCGGGAGGAAGCGAGTGGTGGACATCGCTCCAGCCTAGGCCGGGTTCACGCGCTGGTGGATGACAGCTGCGTCACTCCGCGCCCAAAGGCACGAAGTGAGGGGAATGTCATTTCAGGAGCGGACATGGCATCATCCATCCATGGCCAAACGGCTTTACACCTATATCGTGAAGAAGGACGTCGGATTGGCTCCCAATCCTTTTTGGGATGTCTGTTCGCTTGCCGTTTGCACCCCCAATCATCAGGGAAGCCGCGTCCGGATGGGCGATTGGATTGCCGGCTTCCGCAGCAAGGGCCAGGGCTACCCGTTCTTGTATGCCATGGAGGTCGATGAGATCCTGGATCTGGACGACTATTTCCGCGACGTCCGCTTTAAGTCCAAGAAACCAAAACTGAAGGGGTCGTGGATGGAAAGGTGCGGGGACAACTTCTACAGCAGGAACGCCGACGGCGTCTGGAAGCAGCATCGCAATCGATTCCATATCGGGGAAGGGATCAAGCGGCAGGACACCAAGCATGCGCGGGTTTTCCTCGCACGCCGCTTTTGGTACCTGGGGCAGAAGGCCGCGTAGTTGCCTGCGCGTTTCTCTCCCCTCGTCGGCGGGCGCGGCACACGGGTGAATCATGATTCCTCTTTGGCCAAGCGGTTCCGCGCCTGGGTGGAGGCTGGGTTTTCCCCTGGGGTCAGCGGTGCTCCGGCGGACAATCCCGACCGGATCGAGGGTGGAGTCCGGTCCGGTGACTGCAGAGAAAGTCCTGGTGATTGTGGGGCAGTGCCCGGCGATTGTGGGGTCCCGCCATCACCTTGTGACGGTTCCTGATTCCATTTTTGCCAATACCGCTCCGAGCTTGGACCGAGCCTGTTCGGAGGCCGCGGACTGCCCAATGGGAATAGCACGTTCTTCCAAGGGATCGGTGTGCAGGTCATAGAGCGAGCCGTCGTCGTAGAGTTTCCAGCGGCGGTCGCGTGCGGAGCGGCGGATGGCTTCCGCGTTGCGGCCGCGTTTCCAATAGGAGCAGTAGATCCATTCGCGTGATCCGGTCCCGTTGCCGGTCAGCAGCGGCAGGATGGAATGGCCGTCGAGGGCTTCATCTTTTGGTGTCACGACTCCGGCGGCGTCGAGCAGGGTCGGGAGGAAGTCGGTGAAGTCGACCAGGTCGTCGCGCACGCTGCCGGCTTCGATCACCCCG